>NZ_JBQZXC010000009.1:0-51979 GCF_053555815.1 Shigella sp. SIG6
GAAGTCACTGTCGTTCTCAAAATCGGTGGAGCTGCATGGCAAGGTCATCGGGCATTATCTGAACATAAAACACTATCAGTAAGTTGGAGTCATTACCTTGAAAATGAATCCATGAGTTCATTTCAGACAGGCAAATATTCACCGATATGAAGCCCGAACTCGCTGGTTTTGCACTTTTGAAAACATAACCGATTACGTGCTTAAGCTTCTGAACCTAAGAGGATGCTATGGGAAACACATCAATACAAACGCAGAGTTACCGTGCGGTAGATAAAGATGCAGGGCAAAGCAGAAGTTACATTATTCCATTCGCGCTGCTGTGCTCACTGTTTTTTCTTTGGGCGGTAGCCAATAACCTTAACGACATTTTATTACCTCAATTCCAGCAGGCTTTTACGCTGACAAATTTCCAGGCTGGCCTGATCCAATCGGCCTTTTACTTTGGTTATTTCATTATCCCAATCCCTGCTGGGATATTGATGAAAAAACTCAGTTATAAAGCAGGGATTATTACCGGATTATTTTTATATGCCTTGGGCGCTGCATTATTCTGGCCCGCTGCAGAAATAATGAACTACACCTTATTTTTAGTTGGCCTATTTATTATTGCAGCCGGATTAGGTTGTCTGGAAACTGCCGCAAACCCTTTTGTTACGGTATTAGGGCCGGAAAGCAGTAGTCACTTCCGCTTAAATCTTGCGCAAACATTTAACTCGTTTGGCGCAATTATCGCGGTTGTCTTTGGGCAAAGTCTTATTTTGTCTAACGTGCCACATCAATCGCAAGACGTTCTCGATAAAATGTCTCCAGAGCAATTGAGTGCGTATAAACACAGCCTGGTATTATCGGTACAGACACCTTATATGATCATCGTGGCTATCGTGTTACTGGTCGCCCTGCTGATCATGCTGACGAAATTCCCGGCATTGCAGAGTGATAATCACAGTGACGCCAAACAAGGATCGTTCTCCGCATCGCTTTCTCGTCTGGCGCGTATTCGTCACTGGCGCTGGGCGGTATTAGCGCAATTCTGCTATGTCGGCGCACAAACGGCCTGCTGGAGCTATTTGATTCGCTACGCTGTAGAAGAAATTCCAGGTATGACTGCAGGCTTTGCCGCTAACTATTTAACCGGAACCATGGTGTGCTTCTTTATTGGTCGTTTCACCGGTACCTGGCTCATCAGTCGCTTCGCACCACACAAAGTCCTGGCCGCCTACGCATTAATCGCTATGGCACTGTGCCTGATCTCAGCCTTCGCTGGCGGTCATGTGGGCTTAATAGCCCTGACTTTATGCAGCGCCTTTATGTCGATTCAGTACCCAACAATCTTCTCGCTGGGCATTAAGAATCTCGGCCAGGACACCAAATACGGTTCGTCCTTCATCGTTATGACCATTATTGGCGGCGGTATTGTCACTCCGGTCATGGGTTTTGTCAGTGACGCGGCGGGCAACATCCCCACTGCTGAACTGATCCCCGCACTCTGCTTCGCGGTCATCTTTATCTTTGCCCGTTTCCGTTCTCAAACGGCAACTAACTGAACATATTTTCCGAATAAAGTGAGGAATCTGTAATGAAAAAAATCAGCTTACCGAAAATTGGTATCCGCCCGGTTATTGACGGTCGTCGCATGGGTGTTCGTGAGTCGCTTGAAGAACAAACAATGAATATGGCGAAAGCTACGGCCGCACTGCTGACCGAGAAACTGCGCCATGCCTGCGGAGCTGCCGTCGAGTGTGTCATTTCCGATACCTGTATCGCGGGTATGGCTGAAGCCGCTGCTTGCGAAGAAAAATTCAGCAGCCAGAATGTAGGCCTCACCATTACGGTAACGCCTTGCTGGTGCTATGGCAGTGAAACCATCGACATGGATCCAACCCGCCCGAAAGCCATTTGGGGCTTTAACGGCACTGAACGCCCCGGCGCTGTTTACCTGGCAGCGGCTCTGGCAGCTCACAGCCAGAAAGGCATCCCGGCATTCTCCATTTACGGTCATGACGTTCAGGATGCCTGATGACACATCGATTCCTGCCGATGTTGAAGAAAAACTGCTGCGCTTTGCCCGCGCCGGTTTGGCCGTCGCCAGCATGAAAGGTAAAAGCTATCTGTCGCTGGGCGGCGTTTCGATGGGTATCGCCGGTTCTATTGTTGATCACAACTTCTTTGAATCCTGGCTGGGAATGAAAGTCCAGGCGGTGGATATGACCGAACTGCGTCGCCGTATCGATCAGAAGATTTACGACGAAGCCGAACTGGAAATGGCACTGGCCTGGGCTGATAAAAACTTCCGCTATGGCGAAGATGAAAATAACAAACAGTATCAACGCAATGCCGAGCAAAGCCGCGCAGTTCTGCGCGAAAGTTTACTGATGGCGATGTGTATCCGCGACATGATGCAAGGCAACAGCAAACTGGCCGATATTGGTCGCGTGGAAGAATCACTTGGCTACAACGCCATCGCTGCGGGCTTCCAGGGGCAACGTCACTGGACCGATCAATATCCCAATGGTGACACCGCCGAAGCGATCCTCAACAGTTCATTTGACTGGAATGGCGTGCGCGAACCCTTTGTCGTGGCGACCGAAAACGACAGTCTTAACGGCGTGGCAATGCTAATGGGTCACCAGCTCACCGGCACCGCTCAGGTATTTGCCGATGTGCGTACCTACTGGTCACCAGAAGCAATTGAGCGTGTAACGGGGCATAAACTGGACGGACTGGCAGAACACGGCATCATCCATTTGATCAACTCAGGTTCTGCTGCGCTGGACGGTTCCTGTAAACAACGCGACAGCGAAGGTAACCCGACGATGAAGCCGCACTGGGAAATCTCTCAGCAAGAGGCTGACGCTTGCCTCGCCGCTACCGAATGGTGCCCGGCGATCCACGAATACTTCCGTGGCGGCGGTTACTCTTCCCGCTTCCTTACCGAAGGCGGCGTCCCGTTCACCATGACTCGTGTCAACATCATCAAAGGCCTGGGACCGGTACTGCAAATCGCGGAAGGCTGGAGCGTGGAATTGCCGAAGGATGTGCATGACATCCTCAACAAACGCACCAACTCAACCTGGCCAACCACCTGGTTTGCACCGCGCCTCACTGGTAAAGGGCCGTTTACGGATGTGTATTCGGTAATGGCGAACTGGGGTGCCAACCACGGAGTTCTGACCATCGGCCACGTTGGCGCAGACTTTATCACCCTTGCCTCCATGCTGCGTATCCCGGTATGTATGCACAACGTTGAAGAGACCAAAGTGTATCGTCCTTCTGCCTGGGCTGCGCACGGCATGGATATTGAGGGCCAGGATTACCGCGCTTGCCAGAACTACGGTCCGTTGTACAAGCGTTAATACATTACACCCTGATGTGATGCCCGGTCGCTCCGGCTACCGGGCCTGAACAAGCAAGAGTGGTTAGCCGGATAAACAATGTTATCCGGCTATATTGCAGGAGCGATTATGAAACAAGAAGTTATCCTGGTACTCGACTGTGGCGCGACCAATGTCAGGGCCATCGCGGTTAATCGGCAGGGAAAAATTGTTGCCCGCGCCTCAACGCCTAATGCCAGCGATATCGCGATGGAAAACAACACCTGGCACCAGTGGTCTTTAGACTGCCATTTTGCAACGCTTTGCTGATTGCTGTCGGCAAATCAATAGTGAACTGACTGAATGCCACATCCGCGGTATCGCCGTCACCACCTTTGGTGTGGATGGCGCTCTGGTAGATAAGCAAGGCAATCTGCTCTATCCGATCATTAGCTGGAAATGTCCGCGAACAGCAGCGGTTATGGACAATATTGAACGGTTAATCTCCGCACAGCGGTTGCAGGCTATTTCTGGCGTCGGAGCCTTTAGTTTCAATACGTTATATAAGTTGGTGTGGTTGAAAGAAAATCATCCACAACTGCTGGAACGCGCGCACGCCTGGCTCTTCATTTCGTCGCTGATTAACCACCGTTTAACCGGCGAATTCACTACTGATATCACGATGGCCGGAACCAGCCAGATGCTGGATATCCAGCAACGCGATTTCAGTCCGCAAATTTTACAAGCCACCGGTATTCCACGCCGACTCTTCCCTCGTCTGGTGGAAGCGGGTGAACAGATTGGTACGCTACAGAACAGCGCCGCAGCAATGCTCGGCTTACCCGTTGGCATACCGGTGATTTCCGCAGGTCACGATACCCAGTTCGCCCTTTTTGGCGCTGGTGCCGAACAAAATGAACCCGTGCTCTCCTCCGGTACATGGGAAATTTTAATGGTTCGCAGCGCCTAGGTTGATACTTCGCTGTTAAGTCAGTACGCCGGTTCCACCTGCGAACTAGATAGCCAGGCATGGTTGTATAACCCAGGTATGCAATGGCTGGCATCCGGCGTGCTGGAATGGGTGAGAAAACTGTTCTGGACGGCTGAAACACCCTGGCAAATGTTGATTGAAGAAGCTCGTCTGATCGCACCTGGCGCGGATGGTGTGAAAATGCAGTGTGATTTATTGTCGTGTCAGAACGCTGGCTGGCAAGGAGTGACGCTTAATACCACGCGGGGGCATTTCTATCGCGCGGCGCTGGAAGGGTTAACTGCGCAATTACAGCGCAATCTACAGATGCTGGAAAAAATCGGGCACTTTAAAGCCTATGAATTATTGTTAGTCGGTGGAGGAAGTCGCAACACATTGTGGAATCAGATTAAAGCCAATATGCTTGATATTCCGGTAAAAGTTCTCGACGATGCCGAAACGACCGTCGCAGGAGCTGCGCTGTTCGGTTGGTATGGCGTAGGGGAATTTAACAGCCCGGAAGAAGCCCGTGCACAGATTCATTATCAGTACCGTTATTTCTACCCGCAAACTGAACCTGAATTTATAGAGGAAGTGTGAAATGCTGAAAACAATTTCGCCGTTAATTTCTCCCGAACTATTGAAAGTGCTGGCAGAGATGGGACATGGAGATGAAATTATTTTTTCCGATGCTCACTTTCCCGCCCATTCGATGGGACCGCAGGTGATCCGCGCTGATGGCCTGTTGGTGAGCGACTTGCTCCAGGCGATTATCCCGTTATTTGAGCTGGACAGTTATGCCCCGCCGCTGGTGATGATGGCGGCGGTAGAGGGTGACACTCTCGATCCTGAAGTAGAACGACGTTACCGTAATGCGCTTTCACTACAAGCCCCGTGTCCTGACATCATCCGCATCAATCGTTTTGCGTTTTATGAACGGGCGCAAAAAGCCTTTGCGATCGTTATCACAGGCGAACGAGCGAAGTACGGGAATATTCTTTTAAAAAAAGGGGTAACACCGTAATCTCATACCGGTACGCCCGCATGACGCGGGCGGTTATCGAATGATGGGGTGAAAAATATGAAAGCGGCACGCCAGCAAGCGATAGTCGACCTGCTGCTGAACCATACCAGCCTGACCACGGAAGCTCTCTCTGAACAGCTAAAGGTCAGTAAAGAAACCATTCGTCGCGATCTCAATGAATTACAGACGCAGGGTAAAATTCTGCGCAATCATGGACGCGCTAAATATATCCACCGTCAAAATCAAGACAGTGGCGATCCCTTTCACATCAGGCTGAAAAGCCATTATGCGCATAAAGCAGATATCGCGCGCGAGGCGCTCGCGTGGATTGAAGAAGGGATGGTGATAGCCTTAGACGCCAGTTCAACTTGCTGGTATCTGGCACGCCAGTTGCCTGACATCAACATTCAGGTCTTCACCAATAGCCATCCAATTTGCCATGAACTCGGTAAACGCGAACGCATTCAACTGATCAGTTCCGGCGGCACACTTGAGCGCAAATATGGCTGTTACGTCAATCCCTCGCTGATTTCCCAACTTAAATCGCTGGAAATCGATCTGTTTATTTTTTCTTGTGAAGGGATCGATAGCAGCGGCGCACTGTGGGACTCCAATGCGATCAACGCTGATTACAAATCGATGCTATTAAAACGTGCCGCGCAATCGTTGTTATTGATTGATAAAAGTAAATTTAATCGTTCAGGGGAAGCCCGCATCGGGCATCTGGATGAGGTAACGCACATTATTTCTGATGAGCGCCAAGTTGCAACTTCTTTGGTAACAGCCTGACGGAAAGGGTAGCAGGCCGGAGACGACGCCCCGGCCTTGCCTGTTATCGCTCGTCGCGACGACCACCCACCGCAGCCCAGATGCGGCGGACGTGCACCGTCACTTCTTCGCGATCGTGATACAACTGCCGCGCCTGAATCTGAGCATTTATGCCATGTTCATCAAGCTGTGCCTGAATATACGCCAGATTGTGTGATACTTCTTCGTAGCGTTTTTTCATCGGCAGTTTGAGATTGAAAATGGTTTCACGGCACCAGCCATTAACCAGCCACTGCGCCATCAATGCCGCAACTTTAGCCGGTTTTTCAACCATATCGCATACCATCCAGGAGATATTGCTGCGTGTCGGACGGAATTTGAAACCGTCTTCCCGCAGCCACGTCACCTGCCCGGTATCCATCAGACTTTGCGCCATCGGGCCGTTGTCGACGGAATAAACCCACATGTTGCGCTTCACCAGTTGGTAGGTCCAGCCGCCAGGGCAAGCGCCTAAATCCACCGCCCACATCCCGTTCGCCAGGCGTTCATCCCACTCATCCGCAGGAATAAACACATGAAATGCCTCTTCCAGTTTGAGCGTGGAACGACTCGGCGCCTCTGCCGGAAATTTCAGGCGCGGAATGCCCATATAGAACGGCGAATTATTGTTGCTGTATGAGTAACCGGTATAGCAGCATCCTGGTGCAATAAAGAATACATGCACAACCGGACGCTTCGGCGTTTCATAGTTCGCCAGCACCCCAGCATCGCGCAAGGCAGCGCGTAGCGGAACAGTGAACTTACGGCAGAATTTCAGCAACTCTTTGCTTTCGTTGGTATCGGCAACTTCAACACGCAGTTCACCGCCCTTCTCTACTACACCCTGTAACATGCCGACAATGGGGGTAATACGATCTTCTGGCGGCAAATGCTGCAGGAGTTCCCCCACCACAAACCACTGGCGGGCAAAAATTAATGAACTGAACGGCAGCTCACGGATTAACTTATCGCCATCATCAGGTTGATAACATTCATAAATGACATAACCCGCATTCTCTTTCACGCGGGCAAAACCGAAAATTTCCCGCTGGCCGGCTTTATCGGTAATTTCTGCGGCGCACTCTTTTTCAAAGCCCGGACGGCACAGCAATACAACCTTATTCATGACTTACGCCCTTGCGCTTTAAACGGATAGCACCAACTAACATTAACGCCCAGCCCGCAAGGAAGCTCACGCCGCCAACCGGTGTGACAAACGCCCACAAACGCAGATGGGACAGCGCCAGGCAATAAAGGCTGCCGCTGAACAGCACCGTGCCTAACGCGAGGAAAACGCTACTCCAGTAAAACCAGATACTGATGCGACGCTGCATTGCCACCGCCAGACCTAAGATCGCCAGCGTATGAAACGCCTGGTATTCGAGACCGGTTTGGATCCAGCCCATCTCAACGGCCCCCATGGTTTTACTTAACACATGCGCACCAAAAGCGCCCAGTGCCACAAAAATGAAGCCGCTAATGGCGGCGAAAATCAGCATAAAACGGCTGGTCATGGTCGTACCCTACGTAAATTATTGTTCATAACGAAAGCGGAATTTTTCTTGTTCAGCAGCGGCTTTCGCCAGGATCCATTGGCGAAAGGCGGCTATTTTACCCAGTTCTGCCTGGCTGTCATGACAAACCAGATAAAAAGCATTTTTACTGACCAGAACATCATTAAACGGGCAAACAAGACGTCCGGCCTCGATTTCAGATTGCGCCATCACGTTATTTGCCAGCGCCACTCCCTGCCCGTGAATAGCCGCTTGCAGCACCATGGCGCTATGACTAAAAATTGGCCCTTGCTGAACGTTGATATGATTTAACCCCAACTGTCGGGTATATGTCTGCCAGTCACGGCGTGACGCATCATGTAATAACGTATGTTTAGCCAGATCTTCCGGGGTCTTCAAGGGTTTTTCGCCTGTCAGCAGTAGCGGCGAACACACCGGCAATAAATATTCGGCGTACAGTTTTTCCACCCGTAGCCCCGGCCAGTTGCCCCGACCATAAAATATCGCCACATCAACATCATCCGCCAGCTTATCTTCCTGACGATCAACCGCCTGGATTCGAACGTCAATTCCCGGATAAGCTGAATTAAAGCTGGAAAGTCGCGGAACCAACCAATGAATGGCGAAACTGGGGAGTAAACTGACCGTCAACGCCCCCTTGGCGCTACGGGCCTGGAGTTTACGCGTCGCTTCGGTTAATTGCGAAAATATCTCTTTGATATCGAGGAAATAGCTTTGCCCTTCCTCGGTCAGCAGGAGTGAACGATTACGGCGGCGGAACAGTTTTAGCCCCAAAAAATCCTCAAGAGACTTGATTTGATGACTTACTGCAGCCTGGGTCACAAAAAGCTCTTCTGCTGCGCGAGTGAAACTTAAATGGCGTGCTGCGGCATCAAAAACTCGTAAGGCATTTAGCGGTGGTAATCGTTTAGACATGGCTTTTAAACTTTGATGTTAAATGAATTTAACAATTAGATCACACTGTGTAACCTATTAGTTTTTTTAATCTGAGCCATTATAAATTGTCCGTTGAGCTTCTACCAGCAAATACCTATAGTGGCGGCACTTCCTGAGCCGGAACGAAAAGTTTTATCGGAATGCGTATTCTGGTGAACTTTTGGCTTACGGTTGTGATGTTGTGTTGTTGTGTTTGCAATTGGTCTGCGATTCAGACCATGGTAGCAAAGCTACCTTTTTTCACTTCCTGTACATTTACCCTGTCTGTCCATAGTGATTAATGTAGCACCGCCTAATTGCGGTGCTTTTTTTTACCTTGCGATCGCGAATTACTGTTCCAGTTCGACCATCTCTTTCACGTCAGTACGGTTGATCTGCTGTTTGTTGCCATTAGCGTCTTTATACGAAATCATACCGGTATCGTTATCAGTCTGTGGTTTGCCGTCAGAGACGATGGTACGTCCGTCATTGGTGTGCATCACATAGTTCGAACCGGAACAGGCGCTCAGGGCAAAAGTCAGCATACAGGCAGAAATAATTGCGGCAGTCTTTTTCATCATCTTCTCCTTAAAGCGATTAATAAATCTTAATAGTATTGATTAATAGGCTAAAATTAACGCCTAACACTATTCAGCATATGTTACTTACGCGGCTTCGCCAGGATATCCAGATAATTCTGATGGTTAGCACTCTCCTTGTATCAAAGTGAATTTTGCGTCACGATCGGTGCATCAAGCCGAGGAGTACCATGAACGTTTTTAATCCCGCGCAGTTTCGCGCCCAGTTTCCCGCACTACAGGATGCGGGCGTCTATCTCGACAGCGCCGCGACCGCGCTTAAACCTGAAGCCGTGGTTGAAGCCACTCGACAGTTTTACAGCCTGAGCGCCGGAAACGTCCATCGCAGCCAGTTTGCCGAAGCCCAACGCCTGACCGCGCGTTATGAAGCTGCACGAGAGAAAGTGGCGCAATTACTGAATGCACCGGATGATAAAACTATCGTCTGGACGCGCGGCACCACTGAATCCATCAACATGGTGGCACAATGCTATGCGCGTCCGCGTCTGCAACCGGGCGATGAGATTATTGTCAGCGTGGCAGAACACCACGCTAACCTCGTCCCCTGGCTGATGGTCGCCCAACAAACTAGAGCCAAAGTGGTGAAATTGCCGCTTAATGCGCAGCGACTGCCGGATGTCGATTTGTTGCCAGAACTGATTACTCCCCGTAGTCGGATTCTGGCGTTGGGTCAGATGTCGAACGTGACTGGCGGTTGCCCGGATCTGGCGCGAGCGATTACCTTTGCTCATTCAGCCGGGATGGTGGTGATGGTTGATGGTGCTCAGGGGGCGGTGCATTTCCCCGCGGATGTTCAGCAACTGGATATCGATTTCTATGCTTTCTCTGGTCACAAACTGTATGGCCCGACGGGTATCGGCGTGCTGTATGGCAAATCAGAACTGCTGGAAGCGATGTCACCCTGGCTGGGTGGCGGCAAAATGATTCACGAAGTGAGTTTTGACGGTTTCACCACTCAATCTGCGCCGTGGAAACTGGAAGCAGGAACGCCAAATGTCGCTGGCGTCATAGGATTAAGCGCGGCGCTGGAATGGCTGGCAGATTACGATATCAACCAGGCCGAAAGCTGGAGCCGTAGCTTAGCAACGCTTGCAGAAGAAGCGCTGGCGAAACGTCCAGGCTTTCGTTCATTCCGCTGCCAGGATTCCAGCCTGCTGGCCTTTGATTTTGCTGGCGTTCATCACAGCGATATGGTGACGCTACTGGCGGAGTACGGTATTGCCTTGCGGGCCGGGCAACATTGCGCTCAGCCGCTACTGGCAGAATTAGGCGTAACCGGCACACTGCGCGCCTCATTTGCGCCATATAATACAAAGAGTGATGTGGATGCGCTGGTGAATGCCGTTGACCGCGCGCTGGAATTATTGGTGGATTAATGACAAACCCGCAATTCGCCGGACATCCGTTCGGCACAACCGTAACCGCAGAAACGTTACGCAATACCTTCGCACCGTTGTCGCAATGGGAAGATAAATATCGCCAGTTGATCATGCTGGGGAAACAGCTTCCGGCTTTGCCAGACGAGTTAAAAGCGCAGGCTAAAGAGATTGCCGGATGCGAAAACCGCGTCTGGCTGGGATATACCGTGGCTGAAAACGGCAAAATGCACTTCTTTGGCGACAGCGAAGGGCGCATTGTGCGCGGCCTGTTGGCGGTGTTGTTGACTGCCGTTGAGGGGAAAACCGCCGCCGAATTACAGGCACAGTCGCCGCTGGCATTGTTTGATGAGCTGGGATTACGTGCGCAGCTTAGCGCCTCACGCAGCCAGGGGTTAAATGCGTTAAGCGAGGCGATTATCGCTGCGACGAAGCAGGTTTAAGCACAGAACCGGGTCGGATAAGACGTTCGCGTCTCATCCGACCTGATTGTTTAACCCTGACGCGCCGCTTTCGCCATCATCTTCTTCAGCGCATGAGAAACCGCAACAAACCCAAAGGTGGCGGTCACCATCGTTGCCGCGCCAAATCCAGATGCACAATCCATCCGCTTCGGCCCTTCTGCCGTGGCTTTCATCGCACACACCGTACCGTCTGACTGCGGGTACACCAGCGCTTCAGTAGAAAACACGCAATCCACGCCGAGCTTACCTTTACTGTTTTTCACTACGCCAAAATCGCTTTTCAGGCGCTCGCGCAACTTCGCCGCCAGCGGATCCTGAATCGTTTTCGCCAGATCGGTAACCTGAATCTGCGTCGGGTCAATCTGCCCACCCGCGCCACCGGTCGTGACCAGCGGGATTTTATTGCGCCGACAATAAGCAATCAGCGCCGCTTTGGGCCGTACACTATCAATGGCATCAATCACGTACGAATAACCGGCACTCATATATTGCGCTACGTTATCCGGCGTCACGAAATCATCCACCACCGTTACACGGCACTCCGGGTTAATCTGGCGAATGCGCTCCGCCATGACTTCCGCTTTTGCCAGCCCGACGTTATCGCGCAGAGCGTGAATTTGCCGATTGGTATTGGTGACGCACACATCATCCATATCGATAAGCGTGATTGCGCCAATCCCCGTGCGCGCCAGCGCTTCCGCCGCCCAGGAACCGACACCACCGATACCAACCACACAAATATGCGCGTCAGCAAACAGTTGCAACGCTTTTTCACCATACAGACGCGCTGTGCCACCAAAACGCTGACGCCATGCATCACTAATTACCACAGACATAGCACCTCAGAATTAAAAAGGGCGAGGTTATCCCTCACCCTAAACGCATAAATGCCTGATGCGCTACGCTTATCAGGCCTACATAACTCCTGCAATATTTTGGATTTGCATGATTTGTAGGCCGGATAAGGCGTTCACGCCGCATCCGGTATGAACAACGCGCACTTAGTCAATAATCAGGATGTGAGGTTACCCCTCACCCTGTCATATCCGTAAAAACGGCATACAGAATATCACATCAGCCGCTAAAGACGTTACCTGCGCCCGGAGCCGTTTTCAGCACCCAAACCCGTCCATAGTGGTTGTACCAACCTGCGCGGTGTCCGGCTTCCGGCCCGATCCCTTGATAGATATCGAAGTGTTGGCCTTTGATTGCGCCCCCGACATCCAACGCCACCATCAGACGCAATTCGTACTGACCGTTAAATTTGCCGTTATTATCCAGCAGCGGCACTTCTGCCAGCAAGGTAGTACCTGGCGGAATAATTGAACGATCGGAGGCAACAGAAGCACGGCCAACCAGCGGCACCGCACTTGCCCCTTTCACCGGTGCAAAAGATTGCGGTTTAAAGAAGACGAAAGACGGGTTCTGTTCCAGCAGCTCGCGAACCTCGGCTTCACTGTGTGTTTCGCCCCAATGACGAATCGCCTGCATCGACATATCTTCTTTTTTCACTTCGCCACGGTCGATCAGCACCTTACCAATGCTGCGATAGGCATGACCGTTTTTCCCTGCATAGCTGAAAAAGTTAAGCGGACTGCCATCACCAAAGTCGATATACCCACTACCCTGCACATCCATAATGAAGTTATCCATCAGAGAGTTGCTGTAAGCGAGGATGTATTTATCGCCCAATGCCCCGGCGTAGATCTCCGCACGAGACGGCAGACGACCACGTTTTGGCGGCATACGGTAAATAGGATACTGGAACTCGCCCTGGCGGGTATGGCGCGCCTGAATTACCGGCGTGTAATAGCCTGTAAACTGCACGTTACCATAGTTGTCGGCACCTTCCATCTGCCAGGCATCAATGCCGAACTGGCGCATATTGCGGGTATCACCGCCTGCGCGCAGCCACTCTTGCACCGCGTTATAAACATTACTCTGGTTGCCATACAGACGCGGTGACGAATTACGGATATGGTTAATTTGCTCGGCAAAATCACCGGCGTTAATCGGCGCGCCAACGGCATCTGGCTGGTTCACCAGAGAGAAAGGCTGGGTAAATTTCCCGTCTTTATATTGCTGTCCGCGATCGGTTGGTTTGGAAGAGCAGGCGGCAAGCATTGCCACAACCGTGCCCATAAGAAGGTACTTTACCCAACGTCCTTTCATTGTTCTCTTCTTCAGGTTAAAAAATAAGGCGCAACGAAGATAACAAACCGCCGCGTTTAATGAAATGAGCAGCCTCTCCCTGACGCAAATTTTGCACAAAAAACAGGCTTTAGTGGTTTGTTTTTGTTCAAAATCATGCTAAATCCGTGATCGGGGTAAAAAAAAGGTTGCATGAAAACGCGAGCGGAGTATAGTGCGCATCCACGGACGCGGGGTGGAGCAGCCTGGTAGCTCGTCGGGCTCATAACCCGAAGGTCGTCGGTTCAAATCCGGCCCCCGCAACCAATCAAATTTGATGAAGTAAAAGCAGTACGGTGACGCGGGGTGGAGCAGCTTGGTAGCTCGTCGGGCTCATAACCCGAAGGTCGTCGGTTCAAATCCGGCCCCCGCAACCAATTATTGAACACCCTAACGGGTGTTTTTTTGTTTCTGATCTCCCATAAAAAAAGCGCCATTCAGCGCCTTTTTATCATCCCCTTCTCGCCAGCGTTGCCCCATCGGCAAAATACGCTTTAATCCCCGCAAGAATAGACTCCGCAACTTCCTGCTGGAAAGTCGCCGTTTTCAGTTTACGCTCTTCCTCAACGTTACTGATAAACGCCGTTTCGACCAGAATGGAGGGAATATCTGGTGCCTTTAGTACGGCAAACCCGGCCTGTTCAACTTGATTTTTATGCAGCTTGTTGATTTTTCCGAGCTTATTCAGTACCGCTTTACCAAACTTAAGGCTGTCAGCAATAGTCAGCGACTGCACCATATCGAACATGGTGTGGTCGACATAGCGGTCACCGCTTTTGCTCACGCCACCAATCAAGTCCGAGGCGTTCTGGGTTTGTGCCAGATATTTTGCCGCAGTACTGGTTGCGCCTTTGGTTGAGAGCGCAAACACCGAGGAACCGCTCGGCTGACGACTGGTAAAGGCGTCGGCATGGATAGAGACAAACAGGTCAGCACGCTGTTTCTGGGCTTTTGCTACGCGCACTTGCAACGGAATGAAGATGTCTTCATTGCGCGTCATGCACACCTTCATACTGCCCTCTTTCTCGATCAGAGAGCGCAAACGGCGAGCTATTTGCAATACCACATCTTTTTCGCGCGTTTTGTATTTCCCCACCGCACCGGAGTCTTCGCCACCGTGGCCAGGGTCAAGCATAATGACAATCGGACGATCGCGCCCTGCTTTACCCGGTTGTGGACCACTTTGCGCTGGCGGCACCTGCTTTTCGAGGTCGCCTTTGTTGTAATCCTCCAGCAGCGCCAGCAGCGGGTCCTGCATATCCTGTGCATTGGCCGGATAGAGGTCCATCACCAGACGCTCTTTAAACCCGGCGACCGGCGCAAGGGCAAACAGCTGCGGTTTTACGTTTTGCTTTAATTCAAAAACCATGCGTACGGTTTGCGGGTCAAATTGCCCGACGCGCGCCGACTTGATGAACGGGTCGTCTGCACGAATTTGTGCCGCCATCCCCTTGAGTACCGAGTTCAGGTTTACATCTTCGATATCCACCACCACGCGTTCAGGGTTACTCAACGCGAACTGCTTATATTTCAGCTGACGATTTGATTCTACCGTCACGCGGGTGTAGCTGGACGCAGGCCAGACGCGCACCGCCACGACCTGGCTAACCGCAGCCAGGCTGACCTGACTTACGCTCAATAGCCACATAGCGCCCGCGCCTTGCAGTAAACGACGACGGCTGATTGCAGTGTTGGATCCTGACATGCCTCTCCCGAGCAAAAGAAATCTAAGCTGTGTAACAAGTAAACGACTAATTTGACCGGAAACTTTAGCGAAAGACGCATAATCTGTCATCTAATAAACGGTAAACATTCTTTTTATATTCACGGCATTACTGATAAAAAAGTCGCTCTCGCATAAAATTTACACTTGCACCCTGCGAAAAAACAGAATAAAAATACAATAATTTCAAATAATCATGCAAAGGGGTGTGCCGTGGTAAAGGAACGTAAAACCGAGCTGGTCGAGGGATTCCGCCATTCGGTTCCCTATATCAATACCCACCGGGGAAAAACGTTTGTCATCATGCTCGGCGGTGAAGCCATTGAGCATGAGAATTTCTCCAGTATCGTTAATGATATCGGGTTGTTGCACAGCCTCGGCATCCGTCTGGTGGTGGTCTATGGCGCACGTCCGCAGATCGACGCAAATCTGGCTGCGCATCACCACGAACCGCTGTATCACAAGAATATACGTGTGACCGACGCCAAAACACTGGAACTGGTGAAGCAGGCTGCGGGAACATTGCAACTGGATATTACTGCTCGCCTGTCAATGAGTCTCAATAACACGCCGCTGCAGGGCGCGCATATCAACGTCGTTAGTGGCAATTTTATTATTGCCCAGCCGCTGGGCGTCGATGACGGCGTGGATTACTGCCATAGCGGGCGTATCCGGCGGATTGATGAAGACGCGATCCATCGTCAACTGGAAAGCGGTGCAATAGTGCTAATGGGGCCGGTCGCTGTTTCAGTCACTGGCGAGAGCTTTAATCTGACCTCGGAAGAGATTGCCACTCAACTAGCCATCAAACTGAAAGCTGAAAAGATGATTGGTTTTTGCTCTTCCCAGGGCGTTACTAATGACGACGGTGATATTGTCTCCGAACTTTTCCCTAACGAAGCGCAAGCACGGGTAGAAGCCCAGGAAGAGAAAGGCGATTACAACTCCGGTACGGTGCGCTTTTTGCGTGGCGCAGTGAAAGCCTGCCGCAGCGGCGTGCGCCGCTGTCATTTAATCAGTTATCAGGAAGATGGCGCGCTGTTGCAAGAGTTGTTCTCACGCGACGGTATCGGTACGCAGATTGTGATGGAAAGCGCCGAGCAGATTCGTCGCGCAACAATCAACGATATTGGCGGTATTCTGGAGTTGATTCGCCCGCTGGAGCAGCAAGGTATTCTGGTGCGCCGTTCTCGCGAGCAGCTGGAGATGGAAATCGACAAATTCACCATTATTCAGCGCGATAACACGACTATTGCCTGCGCCGCGCTCTATCCGTTCCCGGAAGAGAAGATTGGGGAAATGGCCTGTGTGGCAGTTCACCCGGATTACCGCAGTTCATCACGGGGCGAGGTTCTGCTGGAACGCATTGCCGCTCAGGCGAAGCAGAGCGGCTTAAGCAAATTGTTTGTGCTGACCACGCGCAGTATTCACTGGTTCCAGGAACGTGGATTTACCCCGGTGGATATTGATTTACTGCCCGAGAGCAAAAAGCAGTTGTACAACTACCAGCGTAAATCCAAAGTGTTGATGGCGGATTTAGGGTAAGCGATGAAAATCACCGGATGCGGCAGGCGTAACACTCGTGCGTCGCATCCGGCAATTACGTTTATTCCCGCGAACTAAACAACGCCGCCAGACCACTGCGCCGCTCAGTACGAGTGGCGATTGCCGCACTTAATATACGCTCATCGGCATACAGCGACAGACGACGACGCGCGCGGGTCACCGCGGTGTATACCAGCTCTCGCGTTACTACCGGCGTGCGTTGGCTCGGTAAAATCAACGCCGCATGGTCGAACTCCGATCCCTGCGATTTATGTACCGTCATCGCCCACGTAGTTTCGTGCTCTGGCAAGCGACTCGGTTGCACAGACTTAATATTGCCGTCCGGCATCGCAAACCAGACGCGCGTCCCCTGCCCGCGATCCAGCGCAATACCGATATCGCCATTAAACAACCCAAGCGCGCTGTCATTACGGGCAATCATCACCGGTCGGCCTTCGTACCAACGAGAGTGCGGATGACGATGAATTTTGCGCTTCTGTTGCATAAACTGCTCAATTCGCTCATTCAGTCCAGCCACGCCAAACGGCCCTTCCCGCAGGGCGCACAAAAGCTGGTACTCATTGAACGCCTGAATGATTAAATCCGGCTCGGCACGCGCTTGCAGCAGATCCAGATAACGTCCGTAACCCGCAAGAGCTTCCTCAAGCATCGCAATATAATCTTCGCCGCTCTGTAAAAGTCGTTTTTCGATATCAGTAAAATCCTGCTGAAAAACGGTTTTCACTGCCGTTTTATCACCACGGTTGATCGCCGCAGCTAACTGACCAATGCCAGAATCGCTGCCGAAACGATAGCTTTTTTGCAGCAGGCAGAGACTGTCGCGCAAAGATGCCGCTTCTGTGCCGGTTCCTGCCGGAACGTGAGTCCCCGTCAGGCGGCTTAGCTGCCTGGCACGCTCGGCGGTAAAGCCCGCGTTGGCATAAGCGCAGATATCGCCCAGCACAGCCCCAGCCTCAACCGAGGCCAGTTGATCACGATCGCCGAGAAAGATCACTCGCGCATGATCTGGCAAGGCGTCGATCAGTCTCGACATCATAGGCAGATCGATCATTGACGCTTCATCTACCACCAGCACATCAAGATGCAGCGGGTTACCGGCATGATGACGTAAACGCTGGCTACCCGGCTGCGCGCCCAGCAATCGGTGCAAAGTGCTGGCATCTTCCGGAATGCGTTTCTTTTGTTCATCGGTCAGCGGTAACTGTCGCAAAGCCTTGCCGAGAGATTCGGTTAAGCGCGCGGCAGCTTTACCCGTTGGTGCAGCCAGACGGATACGGCAGCGTTCGCCGTCGGCCATTTGAATTAACGCTGCCAGCAACTTCGCCACGGTGGTCGTTTTACCGGTGCCTGGACCGCCGGAAATCACCGAGATCCGCCGCGTCAGCGCCACTGCCGCTGCAACTTTTTGCCAGTTAATTTCATCGCTTACTGGAAAAAGTTTGTCCAGGGTTTGCGCCAGTAGAGCTTCATCAACCTCAATGGCATGATTCACCTCATTGAAGAAGCGCGCTACCGTCCGCTCGTTACACCACATGCGATTCAAATAAAGACGATCGCCACAGAGGATCATCGGCGTGGGTTCATCTCCCCTGCTGACCGCTTGAGAAGCCAGCAAGCATTCTTCCCAATTTTGTAGCTCACCGATTTCACTGACACAGGTCGCCAACAGCGGATGTGACGCCTCGTTATTTTCCAGTCGTGAAAGCGGCAAACAGACGTGTCCCTCTCCGGCATCATGACTTAACAGTGCCGCCGCGAGGGTGACGGCAGGATGTTCATCTCCCGCCACGGTCAGGGCAAATTGCACATCCAGCGGGCGTAGCTGTTTGTGCTCCACAGCTTCCAGTAATTGCTTTTGCAATTTCATTACGCCTCCTCCAGGGTCATACCGGCAAACATCTCATCCATCAGGGCAATCAACCCGGCGTTGGGTCGGGTTGTGTAAATCCCTTGTTGCGGATGTTCTTTATCAACGCCACGCAGGAACAGATAGATAACGCCGCCAAAGTGAAGATCATAGTCGTAATCAGCAATGCGATGGCGCAGATAACGATGCAGCGCCAGGGTATAAAGCTGATATTGCAGATCATAGCGGTGTGCCTGCATCGCTGCTGCCATAGCCTGTTGGGTGTAAGCCGAACTGTCTTCACCCAGCCAGTTGGATTTATAGTCGAGCAGGTAATAACGCCCTTCGTGGCGGAATACCAGGTCGATAAAGCCTTTTAACATGCCGCGTACCTGCATGAACTCCAGCGGCGGGCAGCCAGCGGATAGCGGGTCAAACTGGCGAATTAGTGCATCAAGCTGGCTGGCGATGAGCGGTTCGCTAATCGGCAGGTAAAACTCCATCTCCACCTGTTTATCGCGGTCGGAAAGCTGACTCAGGCTAACACCCGTTTCATTGAGAGGTGCCTGGAGGACAGCCGTGATCCACTCGGTCAACACCGGTTCCCACTGCGATTCAAAGCCGCCGAGTTCCAGTTTTTCCTGTACCCAGTTCGGGTCAACCGGCTGGGTAAAATCGAGGTCTTCAAACAAACTGTGCAAGAATGTCCCCGGTGACGCACCGCGCGGGAACTGATGCGGTGTTAACGTCGGTTCTTCAACGACGCTGACCACGCCTGCGGCATCAACATCCAGCCGTGGCATCAGATCCTGAGCGATACCGTGACCACGCTGCTGCAAGCCGGAGTAGCTGGTGACACGCCAGTTATCGCCGGGCAATCGTTGTAGTGTCCTCGCATTCAGTTCTGCAGTTAAAGCATCATTAACCTGCCAGGGCTGGTTATCACCAGTTTGTGCCGTTTGCCAGGCAATATCATCATCGCATAACGCTTCAATACAGGTGCGAAGCCCTGCCGCATCTTGCGGTTCCCCTTTTTGCAGCAAACGCCCGAGCGCACTTTGGTGGACGTCGGTGTCACCTTTTTTATCGCCACGACGGCGCACCAGCGGTGCAACGCCGAGACTGCAATGCCAAACCGAACGCGTCAGCGCCACGTAAAGCAAACGCAGATCTTCCGCCAGACGTTCGACCTCCGCGAGGTCGACGCTTTCTGGCGCAGCATTAAGATCCAAAACTGCCTCAAACGAGTGGCGATCGTGATAAAACGCCTGATCCTGGACGCGGAAATTGGTAATAAATGGCAACCAGACCAGCGGATATTCCAGCCCTTTCGATTTATGGATCGTGACAATCTGCACCAGATGTTTATCACTTTCGAGGCGCATTTGTTGGCTGGAGGCATTACTGTCTGGCTCGAGGATATGTTGCGATAACCAGCGTACCAGCGCATGTTCACTTTCCAGCTGCGTTCCGGCTTCTTGAAGCAGTTCGCTGATATGCAAGATATCGGTAAGACGCCGCTCACCGCCTGCCGTTGCCAGCAAGTTTTCTGCAATGTTACGCGCCGACATCAGCGCCCGCAGCATCGGCATAACGCCACGTTTGCGCCAGATTTGCCGATAACCATCGAACTCTTCGACTACCGCATCCCACGCATGTTCGTCATTATTCAGCGTTTCAATATCCAGCGCATTCAGCCCCATCATTGACGTTGCCAGCGCACTGCGCAGGGTGTTCTCACGTTCGGGCGTCATCACCGCCTGCAACAACCAAAGCATTTCCTGCGCTTCCAGAGTTTCAAAAACACTGTCGCGGTTCGAAAGGTAAACGGAAGGGATTTCCAGCAACGTTAAGGCATCGCGCACCTGGGCGGCCTCCTGGCGGCTGCGCACCAGCACGCTGATGTCCGAAGCACGCACCGGACGCGCGTCGTCGCCGTTCATCAGCAACGCTTCGCCCCGCTGTCCGGCTTGTAGCCAGTCGCGGATTTGCGCAGCACATACCTGCGCCATGGTACTTTGATAGTCGCCAACGCCGCAGCTTTCGCCTTCCATCAGCCACATTTTCATCGCAGGCTGCGTTTCACCTTTAAATACAAAACGTAACGCCTGATTTTTCCCGGCTGATTTCACTGGAATAAACGGTATTTCGCGAAACATGAACGCGTCATCAGTCTGGCTGAAAAGCTTGTTCACACTGTTCACCATTCCAGGTGCGGAGCGCCAGTTGGTGTCTAAAGTGTAGTGGGCGTGAACTTCACTACGCGCCTTCATATAAGTGAAGATATCCGCACCCCGGAATGCATATATGGCCTGCTTCGGGTCGCCAATCAGCAACAATGCGGTTTCCGGCTGATGGTGCCAGATACGGCGAAAAATTCGGTACTGCTGGGGGTCGGTATCCTGAAATTCATCGATCATTGCCACCGGGAATCGCGTACGGATCGCCGCTGCCAACACCTCGCCGCTTTCGCTACGCAGCGCGGAATCGAGCCGACTTAACATGTCATCAAAACCCAATTCGCCACGGCGGCGTTTTTCACGCGCTACTGTTTCGCGGATCTCAGCCAATGCGCGGGTGATCACCAGATCGCGGATCGACAATGGTTCTGCAAGCAGTTGATCGATCGCCTCAAACAGTGGATGTCGCGGGGTTTCCCCCCCGGCCTTCGTGCGATCTTCTAAGAAACGCTGGGAGAATTTTTCCAGCGACTCCGGCAACTGATAACTGTTTGTCTCTTCTTCTGCCCAGGCGCTGATCTTTTCGATCCATTTAGCCTGATTGCTACGGTTAAACTTGCGTCGATCAATACCAGAAGATTCGATCAGCGCATCCAGTTCACCCACTGCGTCGCGCCACTGCTGTTTTACCGTATCAATACGCGCCACAATTTGCGCGTGGCGGGAAGCCAGCGTTTCATCATCGGGCGGCGGTGCTTTGATAACCGGCGCTTCGCCTTGCAGATAACGATTAATATCGCGCAGCAACGCCTGCGGCCCTTTCCAAGTTTCAAAGACGACCTGGGCTATTTCACGCGGCAGCGGGTAGCAGTGGCGACGCCAGAAATCGGCGCAGGCCTGGTAGCGTAGCAGAGACTCATCTTCAATCAGCTGCTGCTCAAACAGCATGCCGGATTCAAAGGCATTCAGGTTGAGCATGCGCTGGCAAAAGCCGTGAATAGTAAAGACTGCCGCTTCATCCATCTGCCGTTCGGCTAACAACAACCACTGCGCGGCTTGCGCTTTATCGTCGATCTCTTCCAGCAGGCGTTCGTACAGTGGATTGTCGGTGGTTTCACGCAGACAGGCGATGCGCAACTCGTGGATATTGCTACGGATACGACCGCGCAATTCTGCCGTGGCAGCCTCGGTAAAGGTGACCACCAGCAGTTCTTCAACGATCAGCGGGCGGGGAAAGGCGGCGGAACCGCCTAGTCCAAGTAACAGGCGCAAATAGAGCGCCGCAATCGTAAAGGTTTTGCCTGTGCCGGCAGAGGCTTCAATCAGGCGCTCGCCCTGTAAGGGCAAGCGCAAAGGATCTAGTGTCTCGGCGACATCACTCATTCTTTTCACTCATCAGGGGCATTGTTTGCTGCAACGCGCTGACGTTCTCCCACACTTTCCAGCCTTCAGGATGCACATATTCGGCTTTCCCGTTCTGGCTGCCGGAAATCTGCGACAGAATAGCCATGCCTTGCGGCTCGACCACCGCCTGATGGAAGAAATCAGCAAGTTTTTGCGGCGTCAGCAGTTTTATCTGGGCCACGATTTTATCACGCGAATCGAAGCGCATATTGCCGCGATCGAAATCTTTACTTAACTTCGATGCTTCTTCGCCGAGCGTTTGCGGTGCCTGCAGCATCTGGGTAATTACCGCCTGCTGGATTTGCGCAAACTCATCTGGCTTCATCGCTCGCAATTTTGCCTCTGCGGTTGGGAAAAACGCCTTGTAACGCTCCCACAAGAATGAAGGCTGTTTATCATTGCTTTGCAAAAGGAAGCCCATGCCCCACTGACGCCCCACGCTCATTGGAAACGCAAACACGGCATAGCCCAATTGTTCTTCGGTACGCAACTGATTGTAGAACCACGGCTGTACGATCTGCCCCAACAGAGAGCTATAGGCTGAGCTGGTGTATTCATCGTAGCCAGTCGGTACAAATACCGCTGCCAGTGCGGAGTCGGTGCTGTTACCGGCTTTTTCAAAGATGACGGATTGTTTTTTATCGACCACTACATCTTTGTTTCGACACCACTCTGAACCATCAGCGCCCAACTGTTTTTGCACATCGCGTGCCAGCGTTGTTGCCTGGGCCTCGGTCATGTTGCCGATAACCATAAACTCTGGTCGAGCCCCTGATTTTAAGGCGTCGCGATAGGCCAGCACCTCTTTCAACGTAATGGAGGGCAAAATTTTACGCCGTTCATCTCGCGAGAAGTACGGCACTTGCGAGAGCATCTGCGCGGGCATAATCGCCTGCTCAAACGCTTTACCCTTTTCTGCGGAATCCATCATCTGGTTATACCAGGACTTCGCCTGCTCAAGCTGCTCTTCCGTAGCGGTATAGCTAAAGTACCCCTCGAGCAATGCCTGGAACAGCTGCGGCAGACGCTGGGTGTAACCATTAGCATTAACCATAAGGCCGTTGTTAGCGTTGGTGGAAAAACTTATGCCACCAACCGACGCCTGGTTGCTTAACTGATCAAGCGCCAGCCCTGCGAGATAATCATTGAGCGCAAACATCACCTGATTGCGGGCGCTGTCCATGGCTTTCGGATTACGCAAAATCAGGCTGACATCAGCTTTGGGCTCGCTGGCAAAATAACGGCTTGGCGCATACACCACGCGCAGATTCGACTCATCAACAATCAGCTCTGGATGGTCGTATTTCTTCTCTGACTTAATCAGCGAGAAATCATCAGGAATATAAGGGTTAAGCTCTGGCAAAGAGAGCGCAATGTCGGCGGCTTTTTTCTGCCAGTCGGCGAAAGTTTGTGCGCTGATTTTATCGACCTGATACGGCGCATCGACAAAGTAAGCCGTTTTGTTGTGCGGCTCTTTCGGGCTGATATACCAGATACGCGCATTCTGCGGTGTCATCATCGCCAGACGTTCCTTTACTGCTTTAGCATCGTACCGATCGGCAATATTGACTGCATCCAGCGTATGCTCAACAGGAACGCGAATCATGGTATCTGCCAGCCATTCGACGTAATCCATATCACGGGTGATCGACGGATAACGGAAGTCGATATCCAGCACATTCGCCAGTTCATCGAAGTATTGTTTATCAATGCCTTTTTCACGTAACAGATTGAGATAGCTAAAAATTGCCGCCACAACCTGATCGCGATTAGCCAGGCCTTTATCAGTTAAAGACGCAGAGATCGCTAATACGCCGCTGTTGCCGTTGACGATAGGATCGGAGTTGGCGCTAATGCCCTCAACTAATCCCTGCTTTTGCAGCCAGTCAGAAAGTGTACCTGGGCTGCGATTGCCAATCAGATAGGTAATCAATTCATCGGTTTTACTACGGAACTTCGCTGAGTTGTTATCGATGCGAAACTCAACGCGCAACACTTTACGCGGCAGCGCAGGGACGTAATGAATGATAATGCCCTTTTGCGCGTCGGTGACTACCGGCACGGTGATTTCCGGTTTTTTGCTCTCTTTGTTCGGCACGCGACCAAAGGTGTCCGCCGCCATTTTTGCCAACTCCGGCAGCGGTTTATTACTGTAAATAACCGCCTTCATCAAATTGGCGGAATAGTACTTCTCGTGGAAATCTTTCAGCGCCTGCTGCACCGGATTACCAGGTTTGTCGCTTAAAGTTTCGAGGTTACCACCAGAAAACTTTGAACCGGGGTGTGCCGGGTTAATGGTTTCTGCGCTGACCTGTGCCATGCGCATCCCGTCACGCGTACGCGCCATGGTTAATTCAGCGTTCACTGCATTACGCTCACGTTCGGCGTATTTCTTGTCGAGCAAGGGTTCTGCAATAGCATCGGCCAGGCGGTCTACCGCACCGGGCAAGGCGTCGTTCTCAACTTCCAGATAGAAAGCCGTGCGATACGGCGCAGTGCTGGCATTGTGACTACCGCCGTGCATTTTGAGATATTCGGCCAGACTGTCAGCCTGCGGGTACTTTTTCGACCCCATCAGACTCATATGTTCAAGGTAATGTGCCAGCCCCTGGTACGCCTCGGGATCTTCCAGCGACCCAACGGGCACTACCAGCGCCGAGAGCGATTTAACTGCCTGCGGATCAGAAACCAGCAAGACCACCATACCGTTATCCAGACGTATAGCCTGATACTGGCGGTTATCTTTATCACTTTTACGGATGGTTTCCTGAATCGGCTGCCATCCCGTTTCTGCCTGACTTAATGGTGCCCAGAGGGCAACAAACAACAATAATGCTTTGAACCAGGTGCTGCGGGGCATTCACGGACCTCATAATCAACTTTATTTTCTGGACAGATTCAACAGGTTAACGCAAATCATCTGCCAGAATTTAATCTTGTGCTGCACGAGTCAGCCTATGTTTATATAACCATCAGTCCGTGACTGGTGCGCATCATAAAGTAAGCGGACAGATTGCGCAATTTTTATACAACACTCATGACTGATTAAAGCGAAACAGCGGTAACAGGAAACGTTGCGACTGTTCAACGATGGCCTCCATTGTCTCTGGTGTTAATTGCCGCCAGAGCCGTTGATACCAGATATCATCACCTTCGCCACGCACCATCATGTTGCCTTCGTAAGCCTGAAGGAATTTCGTACGGGCTTTTTGCAACGTGGAATCGTCATCCAGCATGGCATCGTTTTGCGCGTCATAACAGGTTTTTAGCCACGCGCCGCCACTTTCAGGTAACACCAGCAATGGCGCGGACATTCCTTCACGATACCCCTCAATCAGTTGTGAGAGGTAATGCAAAGCCTGTTCGGCTGCAAGCTGCGGAAAACGCCACTCACCGTCTTTGCGTAGAAAAAGGCGACTTTCGCCATTACCACCGCTGGCACAGTAGACAAGGTGTTCCAGCCAAAGTTGCATTCCCTGCGCCACACTTAATAAAGAGGGACGCCAGCGCAACAGGCCATCCGGCTGCACCTGCGGCAACCAGCCAGTTATCTGCACACCGTTGCAGGCGAGATCAATTTCCATACTCTGCCCCGGCTGGCGACAGGCAATGACTCTGTCGGCAAGCTGCTGCATCTCCTGGCACTGTGTTTCCCAGAAAATTTCACCAAAAGCGCCATACGGTAAATCCCCTGCCGCCCGGAAGCGGCGGAACAAGCGTTCGGCATCATCCTGCTCAACCAGTGCATTCAATAACTGCTGATTGATTTGATAACGGCTAAGTCCTTCCAGAATAAATGGCTCGGTGTCTGGGATTTCGCTGTCTTCAGTACGGAAGTTCACCTGCAAACGCATCTGGAAGAACGCCCGCACCGGATGTGCCCAGAATCGTTGTAGCGTTTCCAGCGGCACGGTTTCCGGTAAGGTAAACGGCAGCGGCTGAACAAATTCAGAATGTGCTTTACCAGCCTGGCTGGCCGCAGGTAGCCATTCACGAGCATAGCTTTGTCGTTCGCCTGGCTGGTAGTTTTGCGGATCAAACGGCATCCGGGTATGGAGGCAAGTAAGATGCGCTTTTACCCTTGCCTCGCTTTCATCACAGTTGAGCGCTTCATCGCCCGGTAGATAATGACTTTGCCCGATGTAGTCGATCAGTTCCTGCACCAGTACCGACGGGAAACGTTCACTGTTATCCTGAATGGAACGCCCGATATAGCTGATATAGAGTTTTTGCTGCGCGGAAATTAACGCTTCCAGGAACAGGTAGCGGTCGTCATCGCGACGGCTACGGTCGCCACGCTTCGGTTTCTGGCTCATCAGGTCAAAGCCCAATGGCGCAAGCTGACGTGGATAAACGCCGTCGTTCATTCCCAGCAGGCAAACCACTTTGAACGGAATTGAACGCATTGGCATCAGAGTACAAATGTTAACCGGTCCGGCGAGAAAACGCTGGCTGATACGTTCTTGATCCAGACGCTGTGCCAGTTCATCACGCAATAGTGACAGCGGCACCGCGTCGCCATACTGCGCACCTAAACCTTCGGCGATAATCGCCTGCCATTGTTGTTCGATCAGCGTCATCGCCGCTTCGGTTTCCGCATCCGGCAGGAAGAAGGCGTTGAGCATATCGCGACAAACCGGCAACCACTCTTCTAGCGGACGCTCCTGTGCCAGCCCGCGACGCCAGATGTTTAGCTGCATTAGCAGTGAAGCCAGATGCCCCACCAGTTCTGCAATTAAGCCGCTCGATTCATCATAAGGTAGAACCGATTGCCACTCGCCCTGCGCGCTCTCCATCGCGTAGCCCAGCAACATACGCGTCAGGCCAAATCGCCAGGTGTGTTGTCCGGTGGCGGGGAGTTCCAGCTCGCGAACGTTGTCGTCATCTATCCCCCAACGAATGCCGGATTCGTTGACCCACTGGCGTAAATAACGCAGCCCTTCTTCGGTGATGTCAAACCGCGCCGCCAGCACCGGCACATCCAGCAGCGCCAGCACATCCTCTGACACAAAGCGACTGTCAGGCAGTGATAACAGGCTGATAAACGCTTCCAGTACCGGATGTGACTGCCGCGCACGACGGTCGGAAATGGCGTAAGGCAGGTAACGATCCGCAGGTGCGCTACCAAACACTGCCTGAATAAACGGACTGTAGCTGTCGATATCAGCCACCATCACGATGATGTCGCGCGGAGTAAGTGTCGGGGCTTCCTCCAGCATCGCCAGCAAGCGATCGTGTAAAACTTCAACTTCACGCTGCGGGCTATGGCAAACGTGGAATGTGATACTGCTATCCAGTGGATCAAGCGGGCGTTTGTTATCGCTACGGGAAAACTCTTCGATGTTCACACCCGCAACGGCGCGGTTTTCCAGTTCCAGAATGTCAGACTGAATGTTATGCAGCAGGTTATCTGGCGTCACATCGACAAAAGCGTCCAGCTCCTGGCTGCTCTCCAGGTCAGAAAGGAGATAAATGTAGTCGCGCCCAAGCTTCCCCCATGAGGCCAGCAGCGGGTTGCCGACATCCTGTTCACCATCGCTGTTAAAGAGCTGTCCGGCATTTTCGCTATCGCGAAATAGCGGCAATTCGCGATCTTCAAAACTGTGTCGACGCTGACGAGTCAGCAGTTTCGCCAGATAAGCAGGATCTTTAATATCGCCCCAGTAATAACGGCAAGGGTTGGTAAACAGGAGATGGATTTCAATATGTTTACCCAGCGCCTGGAGCGCCTGGAGATAAACAGGCGGTAACGCGGAAATACCGCATATAAAGACGCGCGAAGGTAACCCCGGCGGGCAGGTCGTCGCGGACTCCAGCGTTTCGATAAAGCGCTGATAGAGATTCGCGCGGTGCCAGCGCGGTTGTCCGAGTTCATGGGTATATTCCACCAGCGCCTTCCACAACGGGGCTTGCCAGGCCTGTGCTTCTCCCAGCCCTTCAACCAAATGTCCTGTTTCCCACTGTGCCAGCCAGTCCGGACGATAGACCAGATACTGGTCAAACAGGTCCGCCGCTTTTGAGGAAAGCTGGAACAGTTTTCGCTTGTCGCTATCGTCAGTCAGATAATGCCGCAACAGGGTAAAGTCTTCGCGCTCCAGCAATTGCGGCAGCAGAGTCATCAGTTTCCAGCTCATGCTCTGTTTGTTAAAGGCGCTCTCTTTGGGGATTTCCGGTAACACCCGGACGAACATATCCCAGATAAAGCTCGCTGGCAGCGGAAAATCAATGTTTGCCGCAATACCAAACTTTTGCGACAGGGTCATTTGCAGCCACTGCGCCATACCGGTACTTTGCACCAGAATCATCTCTGGTTCGAAAGGATCGTCCAGCCGTTCGCGTTCGACAATAAACTCCATCAACGCTTCCAGCACGTCCAGACGATTGGAATGGTAGACCCTTAACATAGCGGCTCCTGACTACTGACGATTCGGGCAATGCAGGCGGGTCATCTCGCCTTCTCTGCCCCCGGGTGAAACTAGCGTAACGCTGATGCTGACACATCCCGCCTGCGATGTCTGCATTCGGTTGACCTGCCAGTTGGCAGGTGGCGAAATCGCGCGCAGTTGCGTTTGCTGCCAACCATGCCGCCAGAGCTGTTGGTACTGGTTTCTGCTGGCGAGACTGTTCATTAATGTTCGTTGGATACCCGATAACGCAGTGACAATCATCACCACCAGCACCATCGCAACCATTACCTCCGGCAGGCTAAAGCCTTGTTGATTCTTCAGGGAAGCTGACATAATGCCCCCTCTTTCAGCGGACAAAAATCGCTCCAGCCGCGTGGCGAAAAAACAATTTTTCCATCAATGACTTCGCCTGTTCGCCACAACGAAACGCCTTCATAACCGGCAATCAATAAGGCTTCATTATCTGCCAGTAAACGCAAACAAACCTGGGCATCGGTTCCAGCGTACTGCGAGCACTGAACTGCTGGCTGCGTCTGCCAGGAGTGCATTTTTCCCCACGCCAGCGCCGACTGAACGATGGCCTGGCGGCGCAATGACTGACTTTCCATGCTCACGCGAGAGGCAAAACTGCGATCCTGCTGACTCATTCCTTGCAATAGCAAGCTACCCAAAACCAGCAGCATCAGGACCAGAGCCAGTGACGAAACACCTTTTTCGCGGTTCACAGGTTGAATCCTGTCACGCTATAGCTGGCATCCACCACGGTTTGCGGTTCAGACTTACTGGCAGCACGCATATTAACCGTCAACACCGGCGAGAAGCCGCTGACATCCTGACGTACGACCTGAAAAGTGTCGATAATGATGGCATCCGGATTAGTGACTTTATCCCAGCCCTTACCTTCACAGGATGTCGCACCGCGTAGCGTTTCCAGCACATGCTCCTTCAGACGAAATCCAATCTGGTCGGACTCTTTTACCGGTTCGCGATCCCAGATACCGTTACTGTTCGCATCCCACTGCACAATGATACAGTCACCCTGTCCGACAATTTCCAGCCCTTCGCCGGTACAGCTGCCATGACAATAACCCGCCCTCTGGAGATGCTTCGCGACGGTAAATACCCGCAGCCAGATTTCATCTTCCAGTGCCAGCTTACGAGTGCTCGTTAAACTTTCACGCTGTAACGCAGGCAGAAAGCGTGCAGCCCCCAGCAACAATACGCTACTGATCGCCATAGCAATCAACACTTCCAGCAGAGAAAAACCTTGCTCTTTTACAGGCATCCTTCTGTTTCTCCTTGCTGATAAAGCCGGAGTCTTCCCCACGGCGAAACCACCAGCCACCACTCGCCCGTTGAGTTTTTGAAGCGAATATGCCCGGCCCATGCGGTATTGCGCAGGCCAAAGAAAGCAAGCGAAGGTGTCAGGTCGCTCATTTCGACTTCGGGCCAGCGTGGCACAAAGACCAATGGTGAACTGCCATGACAGGTATTGGCCCCAGCAGCGGAACTCACAAGGTACCATAACGTCCCCTCCCTGATAACGCTGATACTGTGGTCGCGGTTATGCCAGTTGGCATCTTCACGTAAATAGAGCAAATAGTCCCGCGCCTGGCTGGCGGTTTGCCAAAGCCGTTGCGACTGCTGCCAGTATTGCCAGCCATAGAGTCCACTTGCGCTTAGCATGACCAAAATCAGCATCGCGACCAGCGTTTCAATCAGCGTATAACCACGTTGTGTTTTCATGCCGGCAGTATGGAGCGAGGAGAAAAAAAGACGAGGGCCAGTTTCTATTTCTTCGGCGCATCTTCCGGACTATTTACGCCGTTGCAGGACGTTGCAAAATTTCGGGAAGGCGTCTCGAAGAATTTAACGGAGGGTAAAAAAACCGACGCACACTGGCGTCGGCTCTGGCAGGATGTTTCGTAATTAGATAGCCACCGGCGCTTTAATGCCCGGATGTGGATCGTAGCCTTCAATCTCAAAGTCTTCGAAACGGTAGTCGAAGATGGATTCGGGTTTACGTTTGATAATCAACTTCGGCAGCGGACGCGGTTCGCGGCTTAATTGCAGATGAGTTTGATCCATATGGTTGCTGTACAGGTGCGTATCGCCACCGGTCCAGACAAAATCACCCACTTCCAGATCGCACTGCTGCGCCATCATATGCACCAGTAACGTGTAGCTGGCAATGTTGAACGGCAGGCCGAGGAAGACGTCACAGGAGCGCTGATAAAGCTGGCAAGAGAGTTTGCCGTCTGCCACATAGAACTGGAAGAATGCATGGCACGGTGCCAGCGCCATTTTATCCAGTTCGCCTACGTTCCACGCTGAAACAATAATGCGGCGCGAATCCGGGTCGTTTTTCAGCTGGTTCAGTACCGTAGTAATCTGGTCAATATGACGACCATCTGGCGTTGGCCAGGCGCGCCACTGTTTACCATACACTGGCCCGAGGTCGCCATTTTCATCGGCCCATTCGTCCCAGATGGTGACATTGTTTTCGTGTAGATAAGCAATGTTAGTATCGCCCTGCAGGAACCACAGCAGTTCGTGGATGATGGAACGCAGGTGGCAACGTTTGGTTGTCACCAGCGGGAATCCATCCTGCAGGTTAAAACGCATCTGATGACCAAAAATGGAAAGCGTTCCGGTTCCGGTACGGTCGTTTTTCTGTGTGCCTTCGTCGAGCACTTTTTGCATCAGTTCTAAATACTGTTTCATGGTTCCTCAGGAAACGTGTTGCTGTGGGCTGCGACGATATGCCCAGACCATCATGATCACACCCGCGACAATCATCGGGATGGAAAGAATTTGCCCCATGCTGATGTACTGCACCCAGGCACCGGTAAACTGCGCGTCGGGCTGGCGGAAAAACTCAACAATGATGCGAAACGCGCCGTAGCCAATCAGGAACAAGCCTGAGACAGCTCCCATTGGGCGCGGTTTACGAATATACAGGTTGAGGATAATAAACAGCACCACACCTTCCAGCAGCAGTTCGTAAAGCTGTGATGGGTGGCGCGGCAGCACACCGTAAGTGTCGAAAATGGATTGCCACTGCGGGTTGGTTTGCAGCAGCAAAATATCTTCTGTACGGGAGCCTGGGAACAGCATGGCAAACGGGAAGTTCGGGTCAACGCGGCCCCACAATTCACCGTTAATAAAGTTGCCCAGACGCCCGGCACCAAGACCAAACGGAATGAGTGGTGCGATAAAATCAGAGACTTGGAAGAAGGAACGTTTAGTACGGCGGGCGAAGATAATCATCACCACGATAACGCCAATCAGGCCGCCGTGGAAAGACATGCCGCCGTCCCAGACACGGAACAGATACAGCGGTTCGGCCATAAACTGCGGGAAATTGTAGAACAGAACATAACCAATACGTCCCCCGAGGAAGACGCCGAGGAAGCCCGCATAGAGTAAGTTTTCAACTTCATTTTTGGTCCAGCCACTGCCCGGACGATTCGCCCGACGTGTTGCCAGCCACATTGCAAAAATGAACCCCACCAGATACATCAGGCCGTACCAGTGAAGCGCCACGGGTCCTATTGAGAAAATGACCGGATCAAACTCCGGAAAATGCAGATAGCTACTGGTCATCTGTCACCACAAGTTCTTGTTATTTCGCTGAAAGAGAACAGCGATTGAAATGCGCGCCGCAGGTTTCAGGCGCTCCAAAGGTGCGAATAATAGCACAAGGGGACCTGGCTGGTTGCCGGATACCGTTAAAAGATATGTATATGATCCGCGCTATAACCCTCCGCGAATCAGCCCGCCCATGCCGCGACGCTCCATAAAGGCTGCAACCTGATGACGAACTTCGGTCGCCAGTTGCGCTTCCAGACTACGCTGCGCAAGATTTTCAGCTTCGGCAAAATCAATGCGCCGCAGCAGGTATTTTACCCGCGCTACAGAACGTCCGTTCATAGACAGATGGCGATACCCAAGCCCAATGAGGATTGCCACGCACATGGGATCGCCCGCCATTTCACCGCACAAACGGAGATCGATACCATGTATTTCCGCTTCCCAGGCGATCATCGCCAGAGCTCGTAACATTGCAGGATGAAGACTGTCGTAAATGTTCGCCACCCGGGTATTGTTGCGATCAACGGCCAGAATGTATTGAGTCAGATCATTGGTGCCAACAGAGATGAAATCGACCCGCTTTGCCAGATGCGGCAGCATAAATACCATTGACGGCACTTCCAGCATGATGCCGATACGTGGTTTGGGAATTTCGTAACCGATCATCTCCTCGACTTCACGTCCGGCACGTTCAATCAGGCGGCGTGCTTCGTCAACTTCATCGAGGCTGGTGACCATCGGCAACAGAATATTCAGGTTGCCCGTAGCGGCATTAGCACGCAGCATCGCCCGCACCTGGATCAAGAAGATCTCCGGCTGATCGAGCGTAATGCGAATCCCACGCCAACCCAGGCATGGATTCTCTTCGCTGATCGGCATGTAAGGCAGCTGCTTATCTGCTCCGACATCCAGCGTACGCAAGGTGACGGGTTTATCATTGAACATTTGCAGCATCCCCTGATACTGCGCCACCTGTTCTTCTTCCGACGGGAAACCACTTTGCAGCATGAATGGGATTTCAGTGCGATAAAGACCGATGCCATCAATACGGCTGCCCAGTTTTTCTTCATGTTCCGGGCTTAAACCAGCATTGAGCATGACTTTTATACGCTCACCGCTTTTTAACTGCGCGGGTAAATTGACGTCATCTTCCGCCAGACGGCTAAGCTCAATCTCTTCACTAATTAGCCGCTGATATTCTTGCAGCAGTACCGGCTCCGGATCGACCAGCAATTCACCGCGATAGCCATCAACGATCAGCGTCCTACGATGCAGCACCGAAGGCTGAATATCCCCGCCCATCACGGTAGGGATCCCCAGCGCACGTACCATGATCGCAGCATGGGAGTTGGCTGCGCCATCTCGCACGACAACACCGACTAAGCGATCCTGGGGCAGCTCAGCAAGAGTTGTCGCTGACAGTTCATCTGCCACCAGAATGAAACGTTCCGGCCAGGCGTTCGGCCCTTGATTAGCGTCATCAAGATGAAACAGCAATCGCTGACCCAGCGCACGTAAATCGCCAGCCCGCTCTTTGAGATAGTTATCGCTTAGCGCGGCAAACTGTTCGACAAATTTTTCAATGACCGTTTTTACCGCCCACTCTGCCACCGAGCCTTTATCAACCTCGGCAAACAATTCGCGACGCAGCCGGGTGTCCGAAAGCAGGTGCGAGTAAAGATCGAAAATAGCCGCCGTTTCTTTTTGTGCTCCGGCGGCAAAGCGTTTGCTGTAGCGGCGAAACTCGTTTGCCGCTTCTTCCAGCGCCCCGGTCAGTCGTTCGCGTTCCAGAGCCGGATCCAGCGTTGATGCCTGATACACCTGTTCCATTAAAGGTAACGTGGCATCCTGCCAGCCTTCGGCAATCGCCACACCAGGTGCTGCCGGTAATGCGCGGATTCGCGTCTGGCGATATTGCCCAAACAGGGCAGTCAACTGCGACTGAGAAAGAATAGCTGCCATCTGGGTGGCAAGCGTCACCAGGAAGGATTCTTCACTTTCGTCATACTGGCGCAACTCTCGTTGCTGTACCACCAGTACACCAAGCAACTGGCGACGTTGAATAATTGGTACGCCTAAAAACGCGCGGAAACGTTCTTCTTTTACGGAGGGGATGTATTTGAAGCTGGGGTGCTTTTGCGCATCTGCAAGGTTTATCGGTTCCGCCAGCCTGCCAACCAGGCCGACGATCCCTTCATCAAACGCGAGCGTTACAGTGCGACCGCGTGGTTTTTTCAGCCCCCGGGTCGCCATCAGGTAGTAACAACGTCGATCATGATCGGCCAAGTAGACCGAACAGACCTCGGTATCCATCGCAAGACAGATGTCGGTAACCAGAATATTTAACGCCTCATTCAGGCGTGGTGCGCTGGCTACCTTTTCGACTATTTCGCGCAGGCGAGTGAGCATAATTGGCGTGACTTAACCTCTTTTACGTCGATAAGCAGATGCGTTTTGTGGTTTTGGCGTATTTTCCTGCAGTGACATCACCACACTCGCGAACTCTTTCATTACCCTACGGTAGACATCACGTTTAAATGACACCACCTGTCTGACCGGATACCAGTAACTTACCCATCGCCAGCCGTCAAACTCTGGTGTACTGCTGGTTTGCATATTGATTTCTGCATCGCCGCTTACCAGCTGCAAGAGAAACCATTTTTGTTTTTGGCCGATACAAACCGGCTTCGTGTCCCAACGCACCAAACGTTTCGGTAATTTGTAGCGCAACCAGTTACGCGTTGAAGCAAGGATTCGAACGTCTTTGCGGCTTAATCCTACTTCTTCAAACAATTCACGGTACATCGCCTGCTCTGCGGATTCTCCGGGGTTGATTCCGCCTTGCGGAAATTGCCAGGAGTGCTGACCAAATCGCCGGGCCCACATTACCTGCCCCTGGCGATTACAAATCACGATACCTACGTTTGGGCGGTAGCCATCGTCATCAATCACCGGACTACCTCAAAATAAAGCTTTATATACGAATGATTGTTTCATACTCCAGGAAGACGGTAAACCACTCTCTGCAGGGCATTACACACTAATAACAATTGAATAACTCACAGTTATGTGCAGAGTTATAAACAGAGGAAGGGGTGGATAGCCGTTTTTATTCACCTTTTCTGTGGATAGAGTTGTGAAGAACTACGGAATTACTACGGGAAAACCCGGAGCATTCTGAATAAGCCCGATATAGACATTTTAAAATATTCATTATTAGTCAATGCATTACATGTAATTTGAGTAATGAAAAAGAGTAATTCGTGACCCAGGTCACACCTCTCATTTACGGGTTGGCGAAAGATCAACCAATGCCGTATTTATCCACAGAATGTGCCACTAAGTTAAGCACTGAACCACTAAAAACTGGAGTTTCGTCGCACGTCAAGGCTGTAAATGAAAACAGTAGTGGAGGTTTTTCACAGTTATCCCAGCTTTCTGTGGATAACATGGTGTAAGATCCTGTTTATTTTCAGTGACCAGATTTGGAAAACCTATTGCAGTGTTGCGCAACTCGATTACCGGCAGCCTAAAAAGCAATATAAATCAGAGAATTGAACAACACATGTGGAAAAAGTTACACTGCGAATATTCGGCACATAATTGCTGTTTGTTTTTTAACCAAGGTATCATGACATGTCCCAACCTCGCCCACTGCTCTCTCCTCCCGAAACTGAAGAACAGTTGTTAGCGCAAGCACAGCAACTTTCTGGTTATACATTGGGAGAACTGGCGGCACTTGCCGGGCTGGTTACGCCAGAGAATTTAAAACGCGATAAGGGCTGGATTGGCGTGTTACTGGAGATCTGGCTAGGTGCCAGCGCAGGGAGTAAACCTGAGCAAGATTTTGCTGCTCTGGGCGTGGAACTTAAAACTATCCCTGTGGATAGTCTTGGTCGTCCGCTGGAAACAACATTCGTTTGTGTTGCCCCGTTAACGGGTAATAGCGGGGTGACCTGGGAAACCAGCCATGTGCGCCACAAGCTCAAACGCGTACTGTGGATACCGGTTGAAGGCGAGCGCAGCATCCCGCTGGCGCAGCGTCGCGTAGGATCACCGTTGCTGTGGAGCCCGAATGAAGAGGAAGACCGACAGCTACGCGAAGACTGGGAAGAATTAATGGATATGATTGTTCTCGGTCAGGTTGAGCGGATCACCGCTCGTCACGGGGAATATTTACAGATAAGACCGAAAGCAGCGAATGCGAAAGCACTTACCGAAGCCATTGGTGCCCGGGGCGAACGGATTCTGACGCTGCCACGCGGCTTTTATTTGAAGAAGAATTTCACCAGTGCACTACTGGCCCGTCATTTTCTGATCCAGTAGCCATCGCTTTGACCTGCCGCTTTCCGGGCATATAATTACCGCTTCATTTTTTTGGCAGGGCTTTTTAGATGTTATTTGCATGGATAACCGATCCTAACGCCTGGCTTGCGCTCGGTACGCTGACGCTGCTGGAGATCGTTCTTGGGATCGACAATATTATTTTCCTTTCTCTGGTGGTGGCAAAGCTTCCCACAGCACAACGTGCTCATGCGCGCCGTCTGGGGTTGGCGGGAGCCATGGTTATGCGTCTGGCGCTGCTGGCATCAATCTCTTGGGTTACGCGCCTGACAAATCCGCTTTTTACAATATTCAGTCAGGAAATTTCTGCCCGTGATTTGATTCTGCTTCTGGGTGGCTTGTTCCTTATCTGGAAAGCCAGCAAGGAAATCCACGAATCCATTGAAGGTGAAGAAGAAGGGCTGAAAACACGCGTTTCATCATTCCTCGGCGCTATCGTGCAGATTATGCTGCTGGATATTATCTTCAGCCTCGACTCGGTGATTACCGCTGTGGGTCTGTCAGATCACCTGTTTATTATGATGGCAGCCGTGGTGATTGCCGTAGGCGTGATGATGTTCGCCGCGCGCTCGATTGGTGATTTTGTCGAACGCCATCCTTCGGTAAAAATGCTGGCGCTCTCTTTCCTGATTCTGGTGGGCTTTACCCTGATTCTGGAAAGTTTCGACATCCACGTACCGAAAGGTTACATCTACTTCGCGATGTTCTTCTCTATTGCGGTTGAAAGCCTCAACTTGATTCGCAACAAAAAGAATCCGCTCTGATACTCCGTACGCTCTCCTGCGGGAGGGCGTACTCACTCCTTTTACCCTCACAGTTTAAGATTTTCCTGCTTTCAAGATATATAACGTCGGTTTATAAACAGACTATTATCATAGGTAGGCCAAATGAGGATAACCGGATGAAAAAATGGGCAGTAATAATTTCTGCAGTCGGACTGGCGTTTGCTGTTTCCGGGTGTTCCAGTGATTACGTCATGGCGACCAAAGATGGCCGTATGATTTTGACCGATGGAAAACCTGAAATTGATGATGATACCGGGCTGGTGAGTTATCACGATCAGCAAGGTAACGCGATGCAAATTAACCGTGATGATGTTTCGCAAATTATTGAACGTTAACAAATAAGGTCAGCATCCGGCTGGCCTTAAGATTTTTCTCTTTCCCTTTTCCCTTCCCTCTGCCATTTTTATATTCCTTATGTCGTGATTATAAAAAGGAAACGGCTATGCAATATCACCGTATACCCCACAGTTCGCTGGAAGTCAGCACGCTGGGGCTTGGCACGATGACGTTTGGTGAACAGAACAGCGAAGCCGACGCCCACGCACAACTCGACTATGCCGTCGCTCAGGGCATTAACCTTATCGACGTTGCCGAAATGTACCCAGTACCTCCGCGCCCCGAAACGCAAGGGTTAACCGAAACCTACGTCGGCAACTGGCTGGCGAAACATGGCAGCCGCGAAAAGTTAATTATCGCCTCCAAAGTGAGCGGACCGTCGCGCAATAATGACAAGGGCATCCGCCCGGATCAGGCGCTGGATCAGAAGAATATCCGCGAAGCGCTGCATGACAGCCTCAAGCGCCTACAGACTGATTACCTCGATCTTTATCAGGTGCACTGGCCGCAGCGCCCGACCAACTGCTTCGGCAAACTCGGTTATAGCTGGACGGATTCTGCGCCTGCGGTTTCGCTGCTGGATACGCTGGACGCACTGGCAGAGTACCAACGCGCGGGAAAAATTCGTTATATCGGCGTGTCGAACGAAACTGCATTTGGCGTAATGCGCTACCTGCATCTGGCGGACAAACACGATCTGCCGCGTATTGTCACCATTCAGAACCCTTACAGTCTGTTAAACCGCAGTTTTGAAGTAGGTCTGGCAGAAGTCAGCCAGTATGAAGGGGTCGAACTGCTGGCCTATTCGTGCCTGGGTTTCGGCACGCTGACCGGGAAATATCTCAATGGTGCAAAACCCGCTGGCGCACGTAATACGCTCTTTAGTCGGTTCACCCGCTATAGCGGTGAGCAAACGCAAAAAGCCGTCGCGGCGTATGTTGATATCGCCAGACGTCATGGCCTTGATCCTGCTCAGATGGCGCTCGCGTTTGTACGCCGTCAACCGTTTGTTGCCAGCACTCTGCTGGGCGCAACCACGATGGATCAGCTGAAAACTAACATCGAAAGTTTGCATCTGGAGTTAAGCGAAGACGTATTAGCTGAAATTGAAGCGGTACATCAGGTTTATACTTATCCTGCACCATAAAGATTAACGCCGGTTAAAACCGGCGTTAAATATTAATGACGGCGCTGCCAGATCCACAGCGCCGTTATTGCCAGCGCAAATAGCGCACCGAAGCCAATGCCAATGGGCACGACCGGGATGCCTACCATTACCGCCAGCGAGTAAATGCCCAGCATCAACAACATGGCGCTGTTTTCGCCAAGGTTTTGTACTGCAATCGCATTCCCCGCCCCGACGCTTTTTTTACCCCGCTCCTGTAGCAACGCATTGAGCGGAACGACAAAAAAGCCCCCCAGCACGCCAATCAGCATCAACAAGGCATAGGCTGGCAGCAGCTCGTGTTGCAGGGAGAAAATCAGTACCACCACGCCAATCAAAATCCCGGCTGGCATACAGCGTGACACGGTTTCCAGCGTAACCAGCTTCGCTGCCGCACCTGCGCCAACCACGATACCAATCGCTACCATCGCGTTGAGATAGGTCGGCGTAGCGTTATCGGTAATGCCCAGCGCCACCGGTACCCACAGCACCAACAGGAAACGCAGCGTGACACCCGCTCCCCAGAATAAACTGGTGCCCACCAGCGAAAAACGCGTTTCACCATTGCACCATAGCGAGGTGCAGGCATTCAGGAAACTGCGGGTCATGTTGATGAGATTCCAGGACTGCCCCGGACGCGCCGCCGCCAGTTTGGGAATGTAGATATTGGCAACGACCGCACCACCGTAGGCCAGTGCGCATGCGGCCAGGGCGACCAGGACATGCCAGTCAGCCAGCACACCACCGGCTACGGAACCGAGTAAAATCGCCGCTATGGCAGAAGCTTCCATTAAACCGTTAGCTTTTACTAACTTACTACCCGTGGTTAATTCGCCGAGAATACCGTATTTCGCCGGTGAATAGGCTGCAGCACCAACACCCACCAGCGTATAGCCGAGAAACGGATTGATACCAAAGCAGATACTGGCTGCGCCCAGCAGCTTCAGGCCGTTGGCAAACATCATCACCCGGCCTTTGGCGAAGCTATCCGCCACCTGCCCGACAAACGGCGCCAAAAGAATGTAAGCACCTACAAACACCATTTGCAGGATGGGCTGGCTCCACTCCGGATAGAACTGCGCTTTCAGTAACGCCAGAGTGGCAAACAGTAGCGCGTTATCGCCAAACGCAGAGAGAAACTGCGCCACGATAACCGCTTTCATCCCCTTCGACCACAACGAAGTGTTAGTGTGCACTGACTCACTCATCGTGTTGTTCCGCTTCGTCTACCCAGCTTTTCAACGTGACAAAGTCAGGTTTGCCGCTGCCAAGTAATGGCATCTGTTTCAGATAGCGAATATCGCGCGGTACAGCAAGCTCCGGCACGCCGTGCTCGCGGGCATACTGTTGCAACTTATCGCGCGTCAGTTCGTTATCTGTGGTGAAAAGCACCAGTGCCTCGCCTTTGCTGGCATCGCTCTTAATCGCAGTGGCATGGACTTTATCTGGCGAAACACCAAGTGCCAGTTGTTCCACCATTTCCAGCGACACCATTTCGCCTGCAATTTTGGCAAAGCGTTTTGCGCGGCCCTGAATCTGCACAAAGCCCTGCTCGTCAAAACGCACAATATCGCCAGTGTCATACCAGCCGCGCTCCCTTTCGCCGCGAACATTCTCGGCGGTGGGCACTTCCAGTACACCTGGCTTCTCCACCCGCAGATAGCCGTTCATTATGTTCGGCCCTTTCAGTTGCAGGCGTCCGCCCTCTTCGATACCAGGGACCGACAACAGGCGTGCATCCATTCCTGGTAGAATACGCCCTACCGTACCGGGTTTCGCCGCCATCGGTACGTTGATAGAAACGACAGGCGCGCATTCGGTCACACCGTAGCCTTCAAGGATGCGCAGACCAAATTTATCCTGCCAAAGCTGTTTGGTACTTTCTTGTAGTTTTTCTGCGCCTGCCACCACATAGCGTAGACGATAGAAGTCATACGGGTTGGCGAAACGCGCGTAGTGACCGAGGAAAGTCGAGGTACCGAACAACACGGTGCAACTGCGGTCATACACCAAGTCCGGCACAATGCGGTAATGCAGCGGGCTTGGATAAAGGAACACTTCTGCACCTGTAAGCAGTGGCGTAAACAGGCCTACCGTCAGCCCAAAGGAGTGAAACAGCGGTAATGCCGACATAAAGCGATCGTTGGTGGTGAAGTCGGCAATCGTTTTAATCTGCTCGACGTTCGCCAGAATGCTTTTATGGCTATGGACGACGCCTTTTGGATGGCCTTCAGAACCGGAGGTAAAGAGGATCAGCGCCTCTTCTTCCGGCTGCTGTTTTACCTGCGCCAGGCGCGGCATCAGCAAATGAGCGAAGATCCATACTTTGTCGGCAGTGGTGACATCTGCTTTTAAATCTTCCAGATAGACCCAGCGCACCTGAGTAAGTTGCTCCGGCAGATGCCAGAGTTTGCCTTTATCGAGAAACTGGCGGGAAGTGAAGATGGTTTTGATTTCAGCCGCCGTAATAGCACTGGTCAGCCCTTTTACCCCGGCAGTGTAGTTCATCATTGCGGGAATGCGGCGACGCGCGATGGCCCCAAAAATCACTGCCGCACTGATGCCTGCATTGGGCAGCATTAAGCCGATGCGTTCGCCTTCAACACTGTATTTTTCAAGGATGCGTCCAACAAACAGCGTTTTCGTAAGCAATTTGCGATAGGAGTCTGGGGTAAAGTTGACGTCTTCGACACATTTCTTCCCGGCTCCGAAGCGGTACATTGCACTCAGTAAAGATTCGTACAGAGTTTCACGCGGGCGCACCGCCATACGCGCTTCCATCATTATTTGATGCAGCATTTCGCCAGCGATTTTGCGACGGTCACGGGCACGCGGCGCATCCGGCATCGCCACCTGCGTTGGAGGCAAAATATGCAGAGTAATTTGCGGGAACAAGCGACGTTTAACCAGACCTTTCAGGCGGCTGAAGTGCGTAAGTTCCGCCCCTTCAATACGCACAGGAATAACCGTTGCACCAGACTTCGCCGCGACAAAACCCGCGCCATCGTAGATTTTCATCAGCGAGCCTGTAGTGGTGATGCGTCCTTCAGGGAAAATCACCACTGGTCGGCCCTGTTCCACCAGACGTACCAGATGTTTAATAGCCATAGGTTGCGTCGGGTCGAGAGGAACAAAGTCGATAAATGATTTCAGCCAACGCATATACCACTGTTGGCTTATTGAGGTGTAAACGGCAAACACTGGACGCACAGGTAAAAACAGCCCAAGCAAAATGCCATCAATAAAAGAGACGTGATTAGGCGTAATTAGAACGCGCTCGCCCTTCAGTGCCTGGGTGTCACCCGTAACGCGAACGCGATACAAAACACGGCACAAATTTCGAAAAAAGCTAAAAAGCATTCCAACTCCCTTTGCTCTGATTCAGTAAAAGCGAATGGAGGGAGATTACACGAGATAAAGAACGCGAGCGACAGTAAATTAGGTGCGAAAAAAAACCTGCGCATCCGCGCAGGTTGGTGCAAGAGACAGGGTACGAAGAGCGTACCGAATAATCTCACCAATCAATACCTCTGGGATCACCACTTTAACAACCTGAAGCCAAACGCCACCAGCGGTCAATCGCAACAGCGTTTCGCAAAGTGTAACCAAAGGTTTGCAATCTCTTTTTTTGTCTTACTTATTTGCGTTTGGCTCACATTCCCACGATGAAAACACGCCCCCCCTTGAACCAACGGGCGTTTTCCGTAACACTGAAACAATGTAAGCGTTTACCCACAAAGGTATTTTCATGGCGACCATAAAGGATGTAGCCCGACTGGCAGGCGTTTCAGTCGCCACCGTTTCCCGCGTCATTAATAATTCACCCAAAGCCAGCGAAGCTTCCCGGCTGGCTGTGCATAGTGCAATGGAGTCTCTTAGCTATCACCCGAACGCCAACGCCCGTGCGCTGGCGCAGCAGACCACTGAAACGGTCGGTCTGATCGTTGGTGATGTTTCCGATCCGTTTTTCGGTGCAATGGTGAAAGCGGTCGAACAGGTGGCTTATCACACCGGTAATTTCTTATTGATTGGCAACGGTTACCACAACGAACAAAAAGAGCGTCAGGCTATTGAGCAACTGATCCGCCATCGCTGTGCTGCGTTGGTCGTCCATGCCAAAATGATCCCGGATGCCGATTTAGCCTCATTAATGAAACAAATGCCCGGTATGGTGCTGATCAACCGTATCCTGCCTGGCTTTGAAAACCGTTGTATTGCTCTTGACGATCGTTACGGTGCCTGGCTGGCAACGCGTCATTTAATTCAGCAAGGTCATACCCGCATTGGTTATCTGTGCTCTAACCACTCTATTTCTGACGCCGAAGATCGTCTGCAAGGGTATTACGATGCCCTTGCTGAAAGTGGTATTCCGGCCAATGATCGGCTGGTGACATTTGGCGAACCAGACGAAAGCGGCGGCGAACAGGCAATGACCGAGCTTTTGGGACGAGGAAGAAATTTCACTGCGGTAGCCTGTTATAACGATTCAATGGCGGCGGGCGCGATGGGCGTTCTCAATGATAATGGTATTGATGTACCGGGTGAGATTTCGTTAATTGGCTTTGATGATGTGCTGGTGTCACGCTATGTGCGTCCGCGCCTGACCACCGTGCGTTACCCAATCGTAACGATGGCGACCCAGGCTGCCGAACTGGCTTTGGCACTGGCGGATAATCGCCCTCTCCCGGAAATTACTAATGTATTTAGTCCGACGCTGGTACGTCGTCATTCAGTGTCAACTCCGTCGCTGGAGGCAAGTCATCATGCAACCAGCGACTAACCGCAGTTAAAGCAATTCCAGCGCCAGTAATTCTTCGATGGTCTGGCGACGGCGAATCAACCGCGCCTGACCATTATCAAACAGAACTTCTGGTAACAGCGGACGGCTATTGTAGTTGGATGACATTGATGCGCCATATGCCCCTGTATCATGCAGTACCAGATAATCACCTGCCTTCACTTCCGGCAAGGCGCGGGTTTCAACATTTCCCCCTTCCTGCTGGGTAAAGACATCGCCCGATTCACATAACGGCCCGGCGACGACGGTTTCCACCGTTGGCGCGTGTTCCAGAGAACGACCATCAGCTGCCAGGGCACTGATATGGTGGTAACTACCGTACATTGCCGGGCGCATCAGATCGTTGAACCCGGCATCAACCAGCACAAAGTGGCGGCTACCCATTTGTTTGACGCTCCGCACCTGAGTAATTAATACGCCAGACTGCGCTACCAGGAAGCGACCCGGTTCAATTTCCAGTTTCACAGGGTGGCCCAAATGGCGAGCGATTTGCTCACGCGCGGCATTCCACAGACCATAATAATGTTCGGTATCAACCGCCTCTTCACCCTGTTGATAAGGAATAGAAAGCCCACCGCCCGCAGAAATAGCCTGTAAATCCTGACCGAATTCGATGACCTGACGCACCATAGCACCACACACCTGCTCCAGATGGGCATAATCAACGCCAGAACCAATGTGCATGTGAATGCCGACTAGCTGCAGATGATGACGTTGTATCACGTCCAGTGCGGCGGGCAGATCGGTGTACCAGATACCGTGCTTGCTGTTTTCGCCACCGGTATTGGTTTTTTGGCTATGTCCGTGACCAAACCCCGGATTAACGCGCAGCCATACCCGATGCCCTGGCGAAACCTGGCCCAGTTGGTCGAGCATATCAACAGAACCCGCATTCACCGGAATTTGCAATTCACTGACGCGTTCAAGCGTCGCCTGATCGATAACATCTGCCGTAAAAACAATATCATCGGGGTGCGTTTGCGGATTGTAACCCGCCGCCAACGCACGCTCTATTTCGCCTAACGAGACGGAATCCACTTTCACGCCCTGCTCACGCATTAAGCGCAAAATATGAATATTGGAACAGGCTTTCTGTGCAAAGCGCACCACTTCAAACTGTTTCAGCGCTGCAATCTGCCGACGAATAATTTGCGCATCGTAGACCCACACCGGGCAGCCAAATTCAGCGGGCAAACGCAGCAGATTTTCGGCGGTGAGATCGGTATCGGTGCTGAACAGTGAATGTGGCATAACAAACTCCAGATGAGTGCTTTTTTATGATTACGCCACATCATAAAAAGAATAAAAAATATCGATTTATGTCGAGTCTATGCAAAAATGATATGGATTACCGGATTGCGAGAGAGCGCTAATGGCCGCCGTTAACTTACGTCATATTGAAATTTTTCATGCGGTAATGACCGCCGGAAGCCTGACTGAGGCAGCACACCTGCTACACACCTCACAGCCAACCGTCAGCCGCGAACTGGCGCGCTTTGAGAAGGTGATCGGGCTGAAATTGTTTGAGCGCGTACGTGGACGATTACATCCTACCGTGCAAGGACTGCGTCTGTTTGAAGAAGTGCAACGATCCTGGTACGGACTGGATCGCATTGTCAGCGCCGCAGAAAGTCTGCGCGAGTTTCGCCAGGGAGAACTGTCTATTGCCTGCCTGCCGGTCTTTTCGCAATCTTTTTTACCGCAGCTCCTGCAACCCTTTCTGGCACGTTATCCCGATGTCAGCTTAAATATCGTGCCCCAGGAATCACCGCTACTTGAAGAGTGGCTCTCGGCCCAGCGTCATGATTTAGGACTCACTGAGACACTCCATACGCCTGCGGGAACAGAACGTACCGAATTACTCTCTTTAGATGAAGTGTGTGTGTTACCTCCGGGTCATCCGCTGGCGGTAAAAAAGGTATTAACGCCGGATGATTTTCAGGGTGAGAATTACATCAGCCTTTCCCGTACTGACAGCTATCGCCAGTTGCTGGATCAGCTATTTACTGAACATCAGGTTAAACGACGCATGATCGTAGAAACCCACAGCGCCGCGTCAGTCTGCGCAATGGTACGGGCGGGGGTAGGTGTTTCGGTGGTTAACCCGCTCACCGCACTAGATTATGCGGCAAGCGGTTTAGTGGTGCGGCGGTTCAGTATTGCGGTTCCGTTCACCGTCAGCCTGATCCGCCCCCTGCACCGCCCGTCATCAGCGCTGGTTCAGGCGTTTAGTGGGCATTTACAAGCGGGGTTACCGAAACTGGTCACTTCTCTTGACGCTATTTTGTCGTCAGCTACGACAGCATAAAAGCGACAGCATCCTCGGCATGGATCGCCGCGGTATCAAACACAGGCAAAACACTGCGCTCTTCTGGCACCAGTAAACCAATTTCTGTGCAGCCAAAAATGACGCCCTGTGCGCCCTGTTCTGCAAGGCGAGCAATCACTTGCGCATAATAAGCGCATGACGCTTCGGTAAATTGCCCCAGACACAGTTCTTCAAAAATAATCTGATTAATTTTCGCCCGTTCATCCGCTTCAGGAATAAGACAATTGATGGAAAATTGTTCCGTCAGCCGCCCGCGATAAAAATCCTGTTCCATGGTGTAACGCGTACCCAGCAGCGCCACACGAGTCATTCCGGCCCCGGTAATTGCACGTCCGGTGGCATCCGCAATGTGTAAGAAAGGCAGAGTGCAACGTGACTCAATGGCATCCGCCACTTTATGCATCGTATTGGTACATAACACAATACCTTCTGCGCCCGCTGTAAGCCAAGCGCCGCCTCAGCCAGAATGTCCCCGGTTTTATCCCATTCCCCGCGACGCTGGCACTCTTCTATTTCATGAAAATCGACGCTATGTAGCAGCATTTGCGCAGAGTGAAGCCCACCAAGCCGCTGTTTAATGCCTTCATTTATCAGACGATAGTAAGGAATGGTGGATTCCCAGCTCATTCCTCCCAGCAAACCAATTGTTTTCATTCCTCTCTCCTGATGTGTGTTACCGCAACAAGGCTGAATAAGGAACGAGACAAACGCCTCAACGGCCAGGTGCCCAATCTCTATTAACGAAAAAAGGGCCGGATGTACAGCACATCCGGCCCGTGAAATCAGACGCCGATATTTCTCAACTTCTCGCCTGCCATCAGTTTGCGTTCGATATGTTCCAGCGTGACATTTTTGGTTTCCGGAATGAGCCAGAAAGTAATGCCCACAAACGCAATGTTCAGCGCAGTGTAGAGCCAGAACGTACCGGCAGCGCCAATGCTATCAAGCAGTGTCAGGAAGGTCGCGCCGATAATCATATTCGACACCCAGTTTGTCGTCGTCGAACAGGTAATACCGAAATCGCGGCATTTCAGCGGCTGAATTTCAGAGCACAGGATCCACACCACTGGCGCGGCGCTCATCGCATAACCGGCAATACACATCATCGTCATGCCAACAGAGAGCCAGGACAAGCCACTGGAAGCCGTACCGTTATCAAACTGCATCAGGCAATAGCCCAGCACCAGAGTGCCTAACGCCATCACGCTGAAACCAATTTTCAGAGCCGGTTTACGACCTGCTTTATCTACCGTAAAGACCGCAATGAAGGTCGCGAACATAAAGGTCAGTCCCACGACCAGAGTCGCAATCATCTGTTGTTCTGTGGTCGTAAAGCCCGCCATTTTGAAGATACGCGGCGCGTAGTACATGATGATGTTCATACCGGTAAACTGCTGCATCGCCTGCAACAACATACCGAGAAACACAGCACGACGGACGTTACGGTTGATCTTAAACAGTGCCCAACCGCCCTGTTTTAACTTCAGGCTTTCACGAATTTCGTTGAGTTCTTCTCGCGCTTTTTCCGACGTATCGCGCAGCATACGCAACACTTCTTCCGCCTCAATATGACGCCCCTTTTCCGCCAGCCAGCGCGGGCTATTTGGCAGGAAGACCACCAGAATAATCAGCAGAACTGCTGGTAAAGCAAGAACCCCCAACATTGCGCGCCAGTTACCGCTATAACTGAACGCTGTATCGGATAAAAACGCCAGCACGATGCCGAGTGTGACCATCAACTGGTACATACTGATCATCTTACCGCGAACGTTTTCACTTGCCATTTCAGAAAGATACAGAGGAGCGGTGTAAGACGCGATCCCGACAGCAATGCCCAGCACCACACGAGCGGCGATTAACATCTCTACGCTGGTCGCAAAAGCGGACCCTATAGAACCGAGTACAAACAGGATGGCCCCCGCCATCAGGCTGTATTTACGCCCCAGGCGGAACGACAGCCAACCATTAAACAGCGCACCAATTGCTGCGCCGAGCATCATGCTACTAACCACCCATTCCTGCAAACGACTGGTCAGCACAAAGTGATCGGTAATGAACGGCAACGCTCCGGCGATTACGCCGATATCAAGACCAAATAACAATCCTGCGACCGCAGCAGCTACCGAAACAAACATATTCATACGCCGCGTATCACGCAAAGAACGTGGCGTTAAAGCAGATTCCGTATTGATAGTAACCATTTTTTCCTGCCAGCAGAGAGTAAGACATTGTGAAAAAATACGTGAACAATTCACACAGGTGTCAGGTCGGAAACAGCATAAATATGGATTAAATTGCTGCGACATGCCGTTATGTGATGGATATTCCAATTTTAAAATTAAGTTGAATTATTGAGATTATTATTAACCACCTAATTTTAAAGCAGATAAAATTCATAAAGTTCATTAATTGATAATTGATATGGATTATTTCATAACCATGATATGGATTATGATGATCTAGAGATATAAAAAACCCTGCCATGCGGCAGGGTCATAAAAGTAAGAGGAATGAATTAACGCGCCAGCCAACCGCCATCCACAGCAATGGTATAACCATTTACATAATCTGAAGCGCTGGAGGCAAGAAACACTACCGGCCCCATCAGGTCACTCGGCAGTCCCCAACGGCCAGCTGGAATGCGATCGAGAATTTCCGCGCTACGTTGTTCATCTGCCCGCAGTTGTTGGGTATTGTTGGTCGCCATGTAACCCGGAGCTATCGCATTAACATTAATGTTGTGTTTAGCCCATTCGTTTGCCATCAATCGCGTCACACCCATCACGCCGCTTTTTGATGCGGTATAAGAAGGCACACGGATCCCGCCCTGGAAGGAGAGCATTGACGCGATATTGATAATCTTGCCGCCATTGCCTTGCGCGATAAAGTGTTTCGCCGCTGCCTGAGACATGAAGAATACGCTCTTGATATTCAGGTTAATGACATCGTCCCAGTCTTTTTCGCTGAACTCGAGAGCGTCTTCGCGGCGAATCAATCCGGCGTTATTCACCAGGATATCAATATGACCAAATTCAGCTACCGCGCGATCCAGCAGTCCAGGAATGCCATCAATCTTTCGCAGATCGGCGGTCAGGCTTAAAAAACGACGCCCCAGCGCCGTGACCTGCTCGATGGTTTCAGTCGGTTCAACGATGTTAATGCCAACAATGTCACAGCCCGCTTGCGCCAGCCCCAACGCCATCCCCTGGCCCAGCCCAGTATCACAACCAGTGACGACCGCAACTTTACCTTGGAGAGAAAATGCACTTAAAATCATAACAACACCTTATTCGTTTATGCCCACAACTAGCGCAAATCTTTAACGGCCACATGGTCCATATCATTAAAGACCTAGTTTTCACCGACCATGCCCCAGATAAAGGTATAAGCTTTGGTTCCGACGCCGGAATGGATCGACCAGCTTGGGGAGATCACCGCCTGCTCGTTATGCATCACAATGTGACGCGTTTCTTGCGGCTGCCCCATCATGTGGAAAACGCAGGCGTCATCATCCATATTGAAATAGAAATAAACTTCCATCCGGCGCTCGTGGGTGTGACACGGCATGGTGTTCCACAAGTTACCTGGAGCCAGCTCCGTCAGCCCCATACTCAATTGACAGGTTTCCAGTACATCCGGGACAAAATATTTGTTAATCGTGCGACGGTTACTGGTGAGGTTATCGCCTAACGTGACTGGAGATACTTCGTCCGGTGTGACTTTTTTGGTGGGATACGTCGTATGCGCGGGTGCGCAATTGTAATAAAACTTCGCCGGAGTGGCGGTATCAATACTGGCAAAGACAACTTCTTTTGCACCTTTACCAACATACAGGGCGTCGCGGTGACCGATTTCATAGCATTGACCATCGACAGTAATCGTACCGGCACCGCCAATATTGATAACACCTAACTCGCGACGTTCAAGGAAATAGCTTACGCCGAGTTGTTTACCAACTTCCCCGCCAACGGAAACCGTTTTAGTTATCGGCATAATGCCGCCAACAATAATTCGGTCAATGTGGCTGTAAACCATGGTGTACTCATCGGCGACAAATACCTTTTCAACCAAAAATTCATTGCGCAGCCCTTGGGTATCCAGCGTTTTTGCGTGCGCACCGTGGATGCTCTGTCTTACGTCCACATCAACCTCCGATAATCAGTGAAGCGTGAAAATAGAAAACGATAGTGAAACACTGTTTCGTTTTCTCTATAAAGGGATGATATGCCCATGGGCTAGGGTTTTCAATTAAAAATAAAATAATGTTTCATTTTTAAGTTAAGGATTAAAAAAAGTGCAGTGTCGATCACGAATATGTCATGAGAATGGAAAAATGAGGGAGCCCAGAAAATGTATGTCGACTTGCCAGCCATCATTATTCAACAGATTAATGACGGCAGATATTTATCGGTAAGGAGGAAATGCAGAGCTACTCGTCACGTTCAATGGTCAATGCCACGCCCTGGCCCCCGCCGATACAAAGCGTTGCCAGCCCTTTGCGGGCATTACGTTTCACCATTTCATGAACCAGAGAAACCAGGATTCGGCAACCGGAAGCGCCTATCGGGTGACCGAGTGCGATCGCGCCACCATTGACATTGACCCGACGCTCATCCCACTCAAGCATCTTGCCAACCGAAAGCGCCTGTGCAGCAAACGCTTCATTAGCCTCGATAAGATCGACATCAGCCAACTGCCAGCCTACACGCTCCAGGCAACGGCGGGTCGCATACACCGGCGCAATTCCCATCAATGCCGGATCTACACCAACGCTGGCAAATGCGCGGATGCGGGCCAGCACGGGTAAATTCAACGCTCGTGCTTTGGCTTCGCTCATCATCATTACCGCAGCTGCGCCATCGTTTATGGATGATGCATTCCCCGCGGTTACAGAACCGAGACTATCAAATGAAGGATTTAAACGGGCTAAACCTTCTGCACTGGCGTCAGTGCGTGGCTGTTCATCGGTATCAACAACCAACGTCTGACCGTTACTTTGGATCATTACCGGGACGATCTCATCTTTAAATCGTCCGGCGTCAATCGCCGCTCGCGCTTTTTGTTGCGAGCTAAGTGCGTAAGCATCCTGCAACTGACGGCTGATGCCATATTCGCGAGCCAGATTTTCGGCGGTGACACCAATATGATAATCATTGAAGGCATCCCACAACCCATCATGCACCAGACTGTCAACCAACTGGCTATTGCCAAGCTGTGCACCGGTGCGGCTATCAGTCAGAACATGTGGTGCGCGGCTCATGTTTTCCTGGCCACCGGCGATGACAATATCAGCCTCGCCACACTGTATCGCCTGAGTAGCCAGATGCAGTGCTTTAAGACCGGAACCGCAAACGTCATTAATCGTGATTGCAGAAACGCTGTTAGGAAGACCACCTTTAATAGCCGATTGCCTTGCCGGATTCTGCCCTGCCCCTGCAGTCAACACCTGACCAAGAATTACTTCATCCACCGCATATGCAGGAACGCCGGTAAGTTCTATTAACGCTTTCACGACCAGACTACCAAGTTCCACGGCGGAATGACCCGCTAACGCACCACGAAAGCAGCCGATAGGTGTCCGTAACGCCCCGACAATCACAACGTCTTTCATCACAACCTCGCACCAATTAACAGTGCAATAGTAAATGATTGTTAATTACAGTTATCTTAATTGTTTAAAAAAAGTGATTTTTATCACAAAGGAAATATGCCTGAGCAGTAGTCAGAGTCATAACTGGCACGTAAGGTTTGCAACCACTAACCCACCAATAGATGGGTAGATAGGGCGTTAATCTCCCATACTTAACTTGGTTTATGGTAAATTGCCCTCCATTTTGTTTAATTTGTAGATGATACGTTCAGATAATGTCTAATATTTGGTCTAAAGAAGAAACTCTGTGGAGTTTCGCGCTCTACGGCACAGCCGTTGGTGCAGGCACGCTATTCCTTCCTATTCAGTTAGGTTCGGCAGGGGCTGTGGTCCTGTTTATTACTGCTCTGGTCGCCTGGCCTTTAACATATTGGCCACATAAAGCCTTATGCCAGTTCATCCTCTCATCAAAAACATCAGCAGGTGAAGGGATAACGGGCGCGGTAACACACTACTATGGCAAGAAGATTGGTAATCTGATTACCACGCTGTACTTCATCGCCTTTTTTGTCGTCGTGTTGATATATGCAGTGGCAATTACCAACTCACTTACGGAACAGCTGGCAAAGCATATGGTTATTGATCTTCGCATCCGTATGTTGGTGAGTCTGGGTGTTGTATTAATTCTGAATCTCATTTTTCTGATGGGACGTCATGCCAC
>NZ_JBQZXC010000010.1:0-51664 GCF_053555815.1 Shigella sp. SIG6
GCGATGGGATTGATATTTATCTGCGGGAATTTATATTATGTTTCTGCAAAAATGTTTAAACTAAAATTTTTATTAAGGAAAGAGAGGATGTATGATTTTCAGAAAATATTTATATTCGTAATATAAATAAATTACCATTTGCTTAATTTGTCAAATGCTCTTGTATGTAAGACTTCACGCAACGTCTCCCCATCAGGAAACGCCAGCTCCGGTGCAATCTCAAACAGCGGCCACAGCATAAATCCACGATTCTTCATATCGTAGTGCGGAACGGTCAGGCGTTCGGTATTTATCACTTCATTACCAAACAGCATGATATCGAGATCCAGCGTGCGTGGTCCCCAGCGTTCAGCTTTACGAACACGACCCTGTTGCAGTTCTATGCGCTGTGTATGGTTGAGTAACTCTTCCGGGGCGGGCGAAGTTTCAAGCGCCACGGCGGCGTTGAGGTAATCGGGTTGATCTTGCGGCCCCAGCGGTGGGGTGCGGTAAAACGAAGAAACGGCAAGAATGCGGCTTTCAGGGATATCGCCTAATGCTTTCAGGGCAGCATTGACCTGCTCCAGCGGAGAGGCCAGATTGCTGCCTATGGCAATATACGCCACTGTCATGTGGTACCCTCACGACGCGGTGCGCGTTTGCGTGGACGACGAGTACGACGACGCGGTGACGGTTCTTCATCCAGCTCGTTAAGCATCCCTTTTTGATCTGGTGGTGCGGAAACCTGGAACTCACCCCACCATTTCACCAGACGCTGCAGTTCAGCATTACGTTCAACTTCAGCTCGCAAGGCCAACAGGTCATAAGCCGCACGGAACTTAGGATGCTCCAGCAGTTTCCATGCGCGTTTACCCTGACGACGGGACATACGCAACTGCAACTGCCAGATATCGCGGGTTAACGTCGTCAGACGTTTCGGGATTGCCAGTGAACGGCAGGCTTCGTCCAGCACGTCGTTCATCGCCAGCGCGAAAGCGTCGTGATAGGTCAGGCCGCTTTCCTGGGCGATCTTCTGTGCCGTCTCCAGCAGTGGGTACCAGAACATGGCGGCAAACAAGAACGCCGGGTTCACGCGCATATCGTTATGGATACGCGTATCGGTATTCTTCAGCACCTGTTCAATGATCCGCTCCATCGGGCTGTCGCCATTTTCCGTGAAGTAGCGGGTAATGGTCGGGAACAGCGGCTGGAACAGATGATATTCACACAACAGCTTATAGGTTTCGTAACCGTAGCCCGCTTGTAGCAGTTTAAGCGATTCTTCAAACAGGCGTGCCGGTGGGATATCGTTCAGCAGGGTAGCGAGGCGAGGGATCGGTTCTGCGGTTTCCGGGCTGATGCGCATACCCAATTTGGCGGCAAAACGTACCGCGCGCAGCATACGTACCGGATCTTCACGGTAGCGCGTTTCCGGGTTACCAATCAGACGGATAACGCCGTCCTTCAGATCCTTCATACCGCCAACGTAATCACGGACGGTAAAATCCGCTACGCTGTAATACAGGCTGTTGATAGTGAAATCGCGGCGCTGGGCGTCTTCTTCGATGGAGCCGAAAATGTTGTCGCGCAGCAACATGCCGTTTTGCCCGCGTTGGGAGGTCGTGCGGTCGCTGACGTTACCTTCGTGGTGTCCACGGAAGGTCGCAACTTCGATAATCTCCGGGCCAAACATTACATGAGCCAGACGGAAACGGCGACCCACCAGGCGGCAGTTACGGAACAGTTTGCGCACCTGCTCAGGCGTGGCGTTAGTGGTTACGTCAAAATCTTTCGGCTTTTTGCCAAGTAACAGGTCGCGCACGCCGCCGCCAACCAGCCAGGCTTCGTATCCCGCTTTGTTGAGCCTGTACATTACCTTCAGGGCATTTTCACTGATATCTTTGCGGGAAATAGCATGCTGCTCACGCGGGATCACCGTCACCTGTGGACGGGCGACTGCCTGTTCAGCCTCGCTTTCCTCGCGGCTTAGCACCTTGCGGCAAAAATTAGCGACTCGGGTAAAAATAGTACACCTCGGTAGTGTCAAACATCATTCAGGACAAAAAAATAGCGGCTAATCATAGCTCAGCATGACGCATTTGAGAATGTTGAATTTACAATTGCCGACTCGGGCACGGCGGTCAGCATCCAGTTTTTGACGGCTGACTGAAGGATTTGCTCGACGCTGAAATCCTGCCAGTGTGCTTCTGCCTGCTGCCCCAGAAATTGAAGTGCCGCGATTAGTACCGGGCGTGGATCGCCTTTCGGCAACGCAGGCGCATGATTCTGCTTGGAAAGTTTAGCGCCTTGTGGATTAAGCGCCAGCGGCAGATGAATGTAATCTGGCACTTTCCAGCCAAAAAGCTGGTACAGCGAGATTTGCCTTACTGTTGGTTCAATCAGATCAGCCCCACGCACTATTTCTGTAACGCCCTGGAAATGATCATCAACCACAACAGCCAGGTTGTAGGCGAACAACCCATCACGGCGATGAATGATAAAATCTTCCCGTGCCAGTTTTTCGTCGGCGTGAATAATGCCTCGCAGCAGGTCAGTAAATTGCGTGACCGGATGCTGCTGGCGGATACGCACTGCGGCGTTGTCTGGTCCATGATGCAACACCCGGCAATGACCGTCGTAAATACCGCCAATGCTTTGAATACGCGCACGCGTACAGGTGCAGTAATAACTTAGTCCTTGTTCATGTAACCAGGCGAGTGCTTCACGATAGGCGTCGTGACGTTGCGATTGCCAGAGAACATCGCCGTCCCAGTGCAGACCGTAATGTTCCAGCTGGCGCAGGATAGTTTCTGCGGCACCGGGAACTTCACGAGGCGGGTCGATATCTTCTATGCGCACCAGCCAGCGACCTTGCCGGACGCGAGCCTGCAAATAGCTGCCGAGCGCGGCGATCAGAGAGCCAAAATGAAGCTCGCCGGAAGGAGAGGGGGCGAAGCGGCCAATATACTGTGTGTCTGTCATCTCTTTGAACAAAAAATAAGGCGGGAGCATTTCCCGCCTGTGGTAAACGTGATGGAACGGCTGTAATTAGCCAGCCATCTGTTTTTCGCGAATTTCAGCCAGCGTTTTGCAGTCGATGCACAGATCGGCTGTCGGGCGCGCTTCCAGACGGCGAATACCAATTTCAACACCGCAGGATTCGCAGTAGCCGAAATCTTCGTCTTCCACTTTTTTCAGCGTCTTCTCGATCTTTTTGATCAGCTTACGCTCGCGATCGCGGTTACGCAGTTCGAGGCTGAACTCTTCTTCCTGGGCTGCACGGTCTACCGGGTCCGGGAAGTTGGCTGCTTCATCCTGCATATGTGTAACGGTGCGATCGACTTCATCCCTGAGTTGATTACGCCATGCTTCCAGAATACGACGGAAGTGCGCCAGCTGGGCTTCATTCATATACTCTTCGCCCGGCTTCTCCTGATATGGTTCCACCCCAGCGATGGCGAGAATACTCAGGGACGATGTTTTACGGTTTTGCCCTTCTTGCATGTTGCTTCTCCTTAACACGCACTATCGATCCCCATGTTCGGGGGAAAAATGAGGCCGCTATAAATAGCAGATGCTTTTCCGGATAGCAATTATCTAAACGTAACACTTGACAACTGTGTGAGGAAAAGCGTATTTGCGCACGCGACCAGAATGTAAATTAACCAGTTACTTACTTTACTACAATGTAACCGGCAGTGATTTTTTAAGAGCCATGCCTTCAGCAGAAATTTCCGCTTTGTAAGCCAGAATTTCTACCCCCCTCTGTTGAGCTTCTGACAATAGTTGCGCGTATTTCTCATCGATGTGGCGCGCGGGTGAAAACCGTGTAATGGCTGAATGCAGCACGGCGAAAAAGATAACCGCACGCTGGCCTTCAGCCGCTACGCTCATCAACTCCCGAAGGTGTTTCTGACCTCGTTCAGTGACCGCATCGGGAAAATATCCCTGTTCGTTCTCCGCTAACGTAACCGATTTCACTTCAATATAGCAGTCTGGACGCGAATCCGCCTGCAACATAAAGTCAATACGGCTGCGTTCGGAGCCGTATTTTACTTCGCTTTTCAGCGAGCTATAGCCTGACAGTTCTGAAATTGATTCATTAAGGATAGCCTCTTTCGTCAACCTGTTAGCCCAAAGCGTATTGACGCAAATAAATGCGCCGCTCTGGCTTTGAGTTAATTCCCAGGTGTGTGGGTATTTCCGTTTGGTGTTGTCTGAAGTCGAATACCAGACGGTATCGCCAGGCGTTGCACAACCGGTCATCGCACCCGTATTCGGGCAGTGTAGCGTTAATTCGCGACCATCGGGTGTGATCACATCGGCTAAAAAACGTTTGTAACGCTGAATTAGCGTCGCGCGCTGTAGAGGGGGAGAAAATTCCATTGCGACAATCCTTGTTATTGCGTTAGCGCCCAGCGTTTTAGCGGCGTGTAGCGTGTGCGTCCACGGGCAAACGAGGAGGCGTAAAGGGTGAACTCCGTCACCGCATAAGACCAGTTAAAACCCGGCGGCGGGAATGTCACCGCCTCGCTGGCGTCGCGCAATAAGGTAATATGTGGATGAAACGGACGATTGCTTTGAAAACAACCGCTGCGGGCAGCCTGTGAACGGAGCATATTCGCCAGCTGGATTAAGCCGCGTGGAGGCTGACGCATCCCTAACCACACCACAAGCGAACGCAGCCATTGTCCGGCGTCATCAAGCGTGAGTGTGAAACCAGGTTGACGAATCCGTCCGGCTAAAAGAGAAAGCGCCTTCTCTTTCTCTGCGCTCACTTCGCCTAAAAATGCCAGAGTCAGATGCAAATTATCGGCGGCGACCGGACGTCCCGCCTCAGGTGGGAAGTGTGTGGCGCGCCAATGGATAATCTGTTCGCGGATTTCTGCAGGTAAGTCGATAGCAAAGAACAGACGTTGCGGTTCAGACATGTGAGGCACTCGGTTATGAATTACCGCGATGCTACAATGTGGCGCGAAGAATGTTAACCCTCTGGAGCGTTTTGTGTCGTCGTTGCCCGTTGCTGCCGTCTTACCTGAATTACTTACCGCTCTCGATTGTGCGCCGCAGGTATTATTAAGTGCGCCGACCGGGGCCGGGAAATCAACCTGGCTGCCGCTGCAACTGCTGGCGCATCCCGGCATTAACGGGAAAATTATCCTGCTGGAGCCGCGTCGTCTGGCGGCGCGTAACGTCGCGCAACGGCTGGCGGAGCTGCTTAACGAAAAGCTAGGCGATACCGTTGGCTACCGGATGCGTGCGCAAAACTGCGTCGGGCCGAATACCCGCCTGGAAGTGGTTACCGAAGGCGTGCTGACGCGGATGATCCAGCGTGACCCGGAACTGAGCGGTGTTGGATTGGTGATCCTTGATGAGTTTCATGAGCGCAGTTTGCAGGCGGATTTGGCGTTGGCGCTGTTACTCGATGTGCAACAAGGTCTGCGTGATGACCTTAAACTGCTGATTATGTCGGCTACGCTGGACAATGACCGCTTGCAGCAAATGCTGCCGGAAGCGCCCGTCGTCATCTCAGAAGGGCGCTCGTTTCCGGTTGAACGCCGTTATTTACCGCTGCCCGCGCATCAGCGTTTTGACGAAGCCGTTGCGGTAGCCACCGCCGAAATGGTGCGTCAGGAAAGTGGATCATTACTGTTATTTTTACCTGGCGTCGGAGAAATTCAGCGCGTGCAGGAACAACTGGCTTCGCGCATCGGCAGTGATGTGGTGCTCTGCCCGCTGTATGGCGCGTTGTCACTGAACGATCAGCGAAAAGCGATCCTCCCGGCACCGCAAGGGATGCGCAAAGTGGTGCTGGCGACCAATATTGCTGAAACCAGTTTAACCATCGAAGGTATTCGTCTGGTGGTGGATTGTGCCCAGGAGCGTGTGGCGCGCTTTGATCCGCGCACGGGGCTTACGCGGTTGATTACTCAACGCGTTAGTCAGGCATCCATGACGCAGCGTGCCGGGCGCGCCGGGCGTCTGGAGCCGGGTATCAGCCTGCATTTAATCGCCAAAGAACAAGCAGAACGCGCCGCGGCGCAAAGTGAGCCGGAGATCTTACAAAGCGATCTTTCCGGTTTGCTGATGGAATTACTGCAATGGGGATGCAGCGATCCGGCGCAGATGAGCTGGCTGGATCAACCGCCAACGGTGAATCTACTGGCCGCGAAACGCCTGTTACAAATGCTGGGGGCGCTGGAGGGTGAACGGCTTAGTGCGCAAGGGCAAAAAATGGCAGCGCTGGGTAACGATCCGCGTTTAGCGGCAATGCTGGTTAACGCAAAGAGCGATGACGAAGCTGCTACCGCGGCAAAAATTGCCGCCATTCTCGAAGAGCCGCCACGGATGGGCAATAGTGACCTGGGCGTGGCGTTTTCGCGCAATCAACCAGCCTGGCAGCAACGTAGTCAGCAACTGTTAAAACGCTTAAACGTACGCGGCGGTGAGGCAGACAGTTCGCTTATCGCGCCGCTACTTGCCGGGGCGTTTGCCGATCGCATTGCTCATCGCCGTGGGCAAGATGGACGCTATCAACTGGCAAACGGCATGGGAGCGATGCTCGATGCCGACGACGCGCTAAGCCGCCACGAATGGTTGATCGCACCGTTATTATTGCAGGGCAGCGCCTCGCCGGATGCGCGGATTTTACTGGCGCTACCGGTCGATATTGATGAATTAGTACAACGCTGTCCGCAGCTGGTGCAGCAATCTGACACCGTGGAATGGGATGACGCGCAAGGTACGCTGAAAGCCTGGCGTCGGCTACAAATCGGTCAGTTGACGGTGAAAGTGCAGCCGCTGGCGAAACCGTCAGAAGACGAGTTGCATCAGGCGATGCTTAATGGCATCCGTGATAAAGGTTTAAGCGTGCTCAACTGGACGGCGGAAGCGGAACAGCTACGCTTGCGTTTGTTATGCGCCGCAAAGTGGTTGCCGGAATATGACTGGCCAGCGGTTGATGATGAAAGTTTGTTGGCGACGCTGGAAACGTGGCTGCTGCCACATATGACCGGCGTACATTCACTACGCGGCCTGAAATCACTCGACATTTATCAGGCACTACGCGGATTACTTGATTGGGGAATGCAGCAACGTCTGGATAGTGAATTGCCTGCGCATTACACTGTGCCGACGGGAAGCCGGATCGCCATTCGTTATCATGAAGATAACCCGCCCGCGCTGGCGGTGAGAATGCAGGAGATGTTTGGTGAGGCCACTAATCCGACGATCGCCCAGGGGCGCGTGCCGCTGGTGCTGAAGTTGCTTTCCCCTGCCCAAAGGCCGCTGCAAATCACGCGTGATTTGGGGGCCTTCTGGAAAGGGGCGTATCGTGAGGTGCAAAAGGAGATGAAAGGGCGTTATCCCAAACACGTCTGGCCGGACGACCCGGCAAACACGGCACCGACGCGACGGACGAAAAAGTATTCGTAAGGTTGGTTTTCTCCCTCTCCCTGTGGGAGAGGGCCGGGGTGAGGGCATCAGCGCGCACGTTCACCCTCACCCTAATCCTCTCCCTCAAGGGAGAGGGGACCGATCGAGCACAAATTTTGAGAGATATCTTCTTCTGTCTTGTAACAGAAGAACAGAAAATCGGGCTTTTGCGCCTGAATATTGCGGAGAAAAAGCATGGCCGGGAATGACCGCGAGCCAATTGGACGCAAAGGGAAACCGACGCGTCCGGTCAAACAAAAGGTAAGCCGTCGTCGTTACGAAGATGACGATGATTACGACGATTATGATGACTATGAGGATGAAGAACCGATGCCGCGCAAAGGTAAGGGCAAAGGCAAAGGGCGTAAGCCTCGTGGCAAACGCGGCTGGCTATGGCTACTGCTAAAACTGGCTATCGTTTTTGCCGTGCTGATCGCCATTTACGGCGTTTATCTCGATCAAAAAATTCGTAGCCGTATTGATGGCAAGGTCTGGCAACTGCCCGCGGCAGTTTATGGCCGAATGGTCAACCTTGAACCAGATATGACCATCAGCAAGAACGAAATGGTGAAGCTGCTGGAGGCAACACAGTATCGTCAGGTGTCGAAAATGACCCGTCCTGGCGAATTTACCGTGCAGGCCAACAGCATTGAGATGATCCGCCGTCCGTTTGATTTCCCGGACAGTAAAGAAGGGCAGGTGCGTGCGCGTCTGACCTTTGATGGTGATCATCTGGCGACCATCGTCAATATGGAGAACAACCGTCAGTTCGGTTTCTTCCGTCTTGATCCGCGTCTGATCACCATGATCTCCTCGCCAAACGGTGAGCAGCGTTTGTTTGTGCCGCGCAGTGGTTTCCCTGATTTGCTGGTGGATACTTTGCTGGCGACAGAAGACCGTCATTTTTACGAGCATGATGGAATCAGTCTCTACTCCATTGGGCGTGCGGTGCTGGCAAACCTGACCGCAGGTCGCACGGTGCAGGGTGCGAGTACGCTGACGCAACAGCTGGTGAAAAACCTGTTCCTCTCCAGCGAGCGTTCTTACTGGCGTAAAGCGAACGAAGCTTACATGGCGCTGATCATGGACGCGCGTTACAGCAAAGACCGTATTCTTGAGCTGTATATGAACGAGGTGTATCTCGGTCAGAGCGGCGACAACGAAATCCGCGGCTTCCCGCTGGCAAGCTTGTATTACTTTGGTCGCCCGGTAGAAGAGCTAAGCCTCGACCAGCAGGCGCTGTTAGTCGGTATGGTGAAAGGGGCGTCCATCTACAACCCGTGGCGTAACCCGAAACTGGCGCTGGAGCGACGTAATCTGGTGCTGCGTCTGCTGCAACAGCAACAGATTATTGATCAAGAACTCTATGACATGTTGAGTGCCCGTCCGCTGGGGGTTCAGCCGCGTGGTGGGGTGATCTCTCCTCAGCCAGCCTTTATGCAGCTGGTGCGTCAGGAGTTGCAGGCAAAACTGGGCGATAAGGTAAAAGATCTCTCCGGCGTGAAGATCTTCACTACCTTTGACTCGGTGGCCCAGGACGCGGCAGAAAAAGCCGCCGTGGAAGGCATTCCGGCACTGAAGAAACAGCGTAAGTTGAGCGATCTTGAAACTGCGATTGTGGTCGTCGACCGCTTTAGTGGTGAAGTTCGTGCGATGGTCGGAGGTTCTGAGCCGCAGTTTGCGGGCTACAACCGTGCGATGCAGGCGCGTCGTTCGATTGGTTCCCTTGCAAAACCAGCGACTTATCTGACGGCTTTAAGCCAGCCGAAAATCTATCGCCTGAACACGTGGATTGCCGATGCGCCAATCGCGCTGCGTCAGCCGAATGGCCAGGTCTGGTCACCGCAGAACGATGACCGTCGTTATAGCGAAAGCGGCAGAGTGATGCTGGTGGATGCGTTGACACGTTCGATGAACGTGCCGACGGTAAATCTGGGGATGGCGCTGGGGCTGCCTGCGGTTACGGAGACCTGGATCAAACTGGGCGTACCGAAAGATCAGTTGCATCCGGTTCCGGCAATGCTGCTGGGGGCGTTGAACTTAACGCCAATCGAAGTGGCGCAGGCATTCCAGACCATCGCCAGCGGTGGTAACCGTGCACCGCTTTCTGCACTGCGTTCGGTAATCGCGGAAGATGGTAAGGTGCTGTATCAGAGCTTCCCGCAGGCAGAACGCGCTGTTCCGGCGCAGGCGGCGTATCTGACACTATGGACCATGCAGCAGGTGGTACAACGTGGTACGGGTCGTCAGCTTGGGGCGAAATACCCGAACCTGCATCTGGCAGGGAAAACAGGGACTACCAACAATAACGTAGATACCTGGTTTGCAGGCATTGACGGCAGCACGGTGACCATCACCTGGGTAGGCCGTGATAACAACCAGCCGACCAAACTGTATGGAGCCAGCGGGGCAATGTCGATTTATCAGCGTTATCTGGCTAACCAGACGCCAACGCCGCTGAATCTTGTTCCGCCAGAAGATATTGCAGATATGGGCGTGGACTACGACGGCAACTTTGTTTGCAGCGGTGGCATGCGTGTCTTGCCGGTCTGGACCAGCGATCCGCAATCGCTGTGCCAGCAGAGCGAGATGCAGCAGCAGCCGTCAGGCAATCCGTTTGATCAGTCTTCTCAGCCGCAGCAACAGCCGCAACAGCCGCAACAGCAACCTGCTCAGCAAGAGCAGAAAGACAGCGACGGTGTAGCCGGTTGGATCAAGGATATGTTTGGTAGTAATTAACATCTAAGCGTGAAATACCGGATGGCGAGTTGCCATCCGGTAAAATAACATCCCATCTAAGATATTAACCCTTTCTTTTCATCTGGTTGTTTATTAACCCTTCAGGAACGCTCAGATTGCGTACCGCTTGCGAACCCGCCAGCGTTTCGAATATTATCTTATCTTTATAATAATCATTCTCGTTTACGTTATCATTCACTTTACATCAGAGATATACCAATGGCGCGTTCCAAAACTGCTCAGCCAAAACACTCACTGCGTAAAATCGCAGTTGTAGTAGCCACAGCGGTTAGCGGCATGTCTGTTTATGCACAGGCAGCGGTTGAACCGAAAGAAGACACTATCACCGTTACCGCTGCACCTGCGCCGCAAGAAAGCGCATGGGGGCCTGCTGCAACTATTGCGGCGCGGCAGTCAGCTACCGGCACTAAAACCGATACGCCGATTCAAAAAGTGCCACAGTCTATTTCTGTTGTGACCGCCGAAGAGATGGCGCTGCATCAGCCGAAGTCGGTAAAAGAAGCGCTTAGCTACACGCCGGGTGTCTCTGTTGGTACGCGTGGCGCATCCAACACCTATGACCACCTGATCATTCGCGGTTTTGCGGCAGAAGGCCAAAGCCAAAATAACTATCTGAATGGCCTGAAGTTGCAGGGCAACTTCTATAACGATGCGGTCATTGACCCGTATATGCTGGAACGCGCTGAAATTATGCGTGGCCCGGTTTCCGTGCTTTACGGTAAAAGCAGTCCTGGCGGTCTGTTGAATATGGTCAGCAAGCGTCCGACCACCGAACCGCTGAAAGAAGTTCAGTTTAAAGCCGGTACTGACAGCCTGTTCCAGACTGGTTTTGACTTTAGCGATGCGTTGGATGATGACGGTGTTTACTCTTATCGCCTGACCGGTCTTGCGCGTTCTGCCAATGCCCAGCAGAAAGGGTCAGAAGAGCAGCGTTATGCTATTGCACCGGCGTTCACCTGGCGTCCGGATGATAAAACCAATTTCACCTTCCTTTCTTACTTCCAGAACGAGCCGGAAACCGGTTATTACGGCTGGTTGCCGAAAGAGGGAACCGTTGAGCCGCTGCCGAACGGTAAGCGTCTGCCGACAGACTTTAATGAAGGGGCGAAGAACAACACCTATTCTCGTAATGAGAAGATGGTCGGCTACAGCTTCGATCACGAATTTAACGACACCTTTACTGTGCGTCAGAACCTGCGCTTTGCTGAAAACAAAACCTCGCAAAACAGCGTTTATGGTTACGGCGTCTGCTCCGATCCGGCGAATGCTTACAGCAAACAGTGTGCGGCATTAGCGCCAGCGGATAAAGGCCATTATCTGGCACGTAAATACGTCGTTGATGATGAGAAGCTGCAAAACTTCTCCGTTGATACCCAGTTGCAGAGCAAGTTTGCCACTGGCGATATCGACCACACCCTGCTGACCGGTGTCGACTTTATGCGTATGCGTAATGACATCAACGCCTGGTTTGGTTACGACGACTCTGTGCCACTGCTCAATCTGTACAATCCGGTGAATACCGATTTCGACTTCAATGCCAAAGATCCGGCAAACTCCGGCCCTTACCGCATTCTGAATAAACAGAAACAAACGGGCGTTTATGTTCAGGATCAGGCGCAGTGGGATAAAGTGCTGGTCACCCTAGGCGGTCGTTATGACTGGGCAGATCAAGAATCTCTTAACCGCGTTGCTGGGACGACCGATAAACGTGATGACAAACAGTTTACCTGGCGTGGTGCTGTTAACTACCTGTTTGATAATGGTGTAACACCTTACTTCAGCTATAGCGAATCGTTTGAACCTTCTTCGCAAGTTGGGAAGGATGGTAATATTTTCGCACCGTCTAAAGGTAAGCAGTATGAAGTCGGCGTGAAATATGTACCGGAAGATCGTCCGATTGTAGTTACTGGTGCCGTGTATAATCTCACTAAAACCAACAACCTGATGGCGGACCCTGAGGGTTCCTTCTTCTCGGTTGAAGGTGGCGAGATCCGCGCACGTGGCGTAGAAATCGAAGCGAAAGCGGCGCTGTCGGCGAGTGTTAACGTAGTCGGTTCTTATACTTACACCGATGCGGAATACACCACCGATACTACCTATAAAGGCAATACGCCTGCACAGGTGCCAAAACACATGGCTTCGCTGTGGGCTGACTATACCTTCTTTGACGGTCCGCTTTCAGGTCTGACGCTGGGCACCGGTGGTCGTTATACTGGCTCCAGCTATGGTGATCCGGCTAACTCCTTTAAAGTGGGAAGTTATACGGTCGTGGATGCGTTAGTGCGTTATGATCTGGCGCGAGTCGGCATGGCGGGCTCCAACGTGGCGCTGCATGTTAACAACCTGTTCGATCGTGAATACGTCGCCAGCTGCTTTAACACTTATGGCTGCTTCTGGGGCGCAGAACGTCAGGTCGTTGCAACCGCAACCTTTCGTTTCTAATTTCTCTTTTGGGGCACGGATTTCCGTGCCCATTTCACAAGTTGGCTGTTATGCAGGAATACACGAATCATTCCGATACCACTTTTGCACTGCGTAATATCTCCTTTCGTGTGCCTGGGCGCACGCTTTTGCATCCGCTGTCGTTAACCTTTCCTGCCGGGAAAGTGACCGGTCTGATTGGTCACAACGGTTCTGGTAAATCCACTCTGCTCAAAATGCTTGGTCGTCATCAGCCTCCGTCAGAAGGGGAGATTCTTCTTGATGCCCAGCCGCTGGAAAGCTGGAGCAGCAAAGCGTTTGCCCGCAAAGTGGCTTATTTGCCGCAGCAGCTTCCTCCGGCAGAAGGGATGACCGTGCGTGAACTGGTGGCGATTGGTCGTTACCCGTGGCATGGCGCGCTGGGGCGCTTTGGTGCGGCAGATCGCGAAAAGGTCGAGGAAGCTATCTCGCTGGTTGGCTTAAAACCGCTGGCGCATCGGCTGGTCGATAGTCTCTCTGGCGGCGAACGTCAGCGGGCGTGGATCGCCATGCTGGTGGCGCAGGATAGCCGTTGTCTGTTGCTCGACGAACCGACTTCGGCGCTGGATATCGCCCACCAGGTTGATGTGCTGGCGCTGGTGCACCGTTTAAGTCAGGAACGTGGCCTGACGGTCATTGCCGTGTTGCACGATATCAATATGGCGGCACGCTACTGTGATTATCTGGTCGCCCTGCGCAGTGGTGAAATGATTGCTCAGGGAACGCCTGCGGAAATTATGCGTGGCGAAACCCTCGAAATGATTTATGGCATCCCGATGGGTATTTTGCCGCATCCGGCGGGTGCTGCACCTGTGAGTTTTGTTTATTGATGAGCGGCTTACCTCTTATTTCGCGCCGTCGACTGTTAACGGCGATGGCGCTTTCTCCGTTGTTATGGCAGATGAATACCGCCCACGCGGCGGCTATTGACCCCAATCGTATTGTGGCGCTGGAGTGGTTGCCGGTGGAATTACTGCTGGCGCTCGGCATCGTGCCTTACGGCGTGGCGGATACCATCAACTATCGCCTGTGGGTCAGCGAACCACCATTGCCGGACTCAGTGATTGACGTCGGTTTGCGTACAGAACCTAACCTTGAACTGCTGACCGAAATGAAACCGTCGTTTATGGTCTGGTCGGCAGGATATGGCCCTTCATCAGAAATGCTGGCACGTATTGCGCCGGGTCGCGGATTTAACTTCAGTGACGGCAAACATCCGTTGGCGATGGCGCGTAAATCGCTGACGGAAATGGCAGATTTACTTAACCTGCAAAGCGCAGCGGAAACGCATTTAGCGCAATACGAAGACTTTATCCGCAGCATGAAACCCCGCTTTGTGAAGCGTGGTGCACGCCCGTTACTGCTGACGACGCTTATCGATCCGCGCCATATGCTGGTCTTCGGTCCAAACAGCTTGTTCCAGGAAATTCTCGATGAGTACGGCATCCCAAATGCCTGGCAAGGGGAAACCAACTTCTGGGGCAGTACCGCCGTCAGTATCGATCGTCTGGCAGCGTATAAAGACGTTGATGTGCTCTGTTTTGATCACGACAACAGCAAAGACATGGATGCGCTAATGGCAACCCCGCTGTGGCAGGCCATGCCGTTTGTCCGTACAGGGCGCTTTCAGCGCGTACCCGCAGTCTGGTTTTATGGTGCAACGCTTTCGGCAATGCACTTTGTGCGTGTTCTGGATAACGCCATCGGAGGTAAAGCGTGAGTAAACGAATTGCGCTTTTCCCGGCGTTATTGCTGGCGCTGTTAGTGATTGTCGCTACGGCGCTCACCTGGATGAACTTCTCACAGGCGCTGCCGCGCAGTCAGTGGGCGCAGGCCGCCTGGTCGCCGGATATTGACGTCATCGAGCAGATGATTTTTCACTACAGCTTGTTGCCGCGTCTGGCGATTTCGCTGCTGGTGGGCGCGGGCCTGGGGCTGGTGGGCGTGCTGTTTCAGCAAGTACTGCGTAACCCGCTGGCGGAACCGACGACGTTGGGCGTTGCAACAGGCGCGCAACTGGGGATTACCGTCACCACGCTCTGGGCGATCCCTAGCGCGATGGCGAGCCAGTTTGCTGCGCTGGCAGGGGCTTGCGTTGTTGGCTTAATTGTCTTTGGCGTCGCGTGGGGGAAACGGCTGTCGCCGGTAACGCTGATTCTCGCGGGGTTGGTAGTGAGCCTTTATTGCGGCGCAATCAATCAGTTACTGGTTATCTTCCATCATGACCAGTTGCAAAGCATGTTTCTGTGGAGCACTGGAACGCTGACGCAAACCGACTGGGGCGGTGTTGAGCGTTTATGGCCGCAGTTGCTGGGCGGTGTGATGCTGACGTTGCTGCTACTTCGTCCGTTAACCCTGATGGGGCTTGATGATGGCGTGGCGCGCAATCTCGGGCTGGCCTTGTCGCTTGCGCGTCTGGCGGCGCTGTCGCTGGCGATTGTCATCAGTGCGCTGCTGGTGAACGCTGTGGGGATTATCGGCTTTATCGGGTTGTTCGCGCCGCTGCTGGCAAAAATGCTGGGGGCGCGGCGTCTGCTGCCACGACTGATGCTGGCGTCGTTGATTGGTGCGCTGATCCTCTGGCTTTCCGATCAAATCATCCTCTGGCTGACTCGCGTGTGGATGGAAGTGTCCACCGGTTCGGTCACTGCGTTGATCGGTGCGCCGCTGCTACTGTGGCTGCTGCCGCGTTTACGCAGCATTAGCGCACCGGATATGAAGGTTAACGATCGTGTCGCGACTGAACGCCAACATGTGCTGGCGTTTGCCCTCGCGGGCGGCGTGCTGTTGTTGATGGCTGTGGTGGTGGCGCTGTCGTTTGGTCGTGATGCGCACGGCTGGACGTGGGCGAGCGGGGCGTTGCTCGAGGATTTAATGCCCTGGCGCTGGCCGCGAATTATGGCGGCGCTGTTTGCGGGCGTCATGCTGGCGGTAGCGGGCTGTATTATTCAGCGACTGACCGGCAACCCGATGGCAAGCCCGGAAGTGCTGGGGATTAGCTCCGGCGCGGCGTTTGGTGTGGTGTTAATGCTGTTTCTGGTACCGGGTAATGCCTTTGGCTGGCTGTTACCCGCAGGCAGTCTCGGGGCGGCGGTGACGCTGTTGATCATTATGATCGCCGCCGGACGCGGTGGATTTTCCCCACACCGCATGTTACTGGCGGGGATGGCGTTAAGTACCGCGTTCACCATGCTTTTGATGATGTTGCAGGCAAGTGGTGACCCGCGAATGGCGCAAGTGCTGACCTGGATTTCCGGTTCGACCTACAACGCGACCGATGCTCAGGTCTGGCGCACCGGAATTGTGATGGTGATTTTGCTGGCGATTACTCCGCTGTGCCGCCGCTGGCTGACCATTTTACCGCTGGGTGGTGATACCGCGCGGGCGGTAGGGATGGCGCTGACGCCGACGCGAATTGCGCTGCTGCTGTTAGCGGCTTGCCTGACGGCGACCGCGACGATGACTATTGGACCGTTGAGTTTTGTTGGTTTAATGGCACCGCATATTGCGCGGATGATGGGCTTTCGACGGACGATGCCACACATCGTAATTTCGGCGCTGGTGGGTGGTTTACTGCTGGTGTTCGCTGACTGGTGTGGGCGGATGGTGCTGTTTCCATTCCAGATCCCGGCGGGGCTGCTGTCGACCTTTATCGGTGCGCCATATTTTATCTATTTGCTGAGAAAGCAGAGCCGTTAATAGAATGCCTCGCCCGGTGGGCGAGGCAAAATTATCACAACTTCGCGAACACCCGACGTGCAGCATCGATAGTGTTATTGATATCTTCCATGCTGTGCGCCACAGACATAAAGCCCGCTTCAAACGCTGACGGTGCCAGGTAAACACCTTCATCCAGCATCATATGGAAGAAACGCTTAAAACGCTCGACGTCACAGGCCATCACATCCTGATAGCACGTCACGGACTCGGCGTCGGTAAAGAAGATACCGAACATACCACCGACGTGGTTAACGACCAGCGGAATTCCCGCTTCTTCTGCCGCTTCCAGCAGACCTTCTGCCAGACGTGTTGTCAGCTCATCCAGCGTTTCGTGAATGCCCGGCTGCGCGACTTCATTCAGACAGGCGAAACCCGCTGCCATCGCAATCGGGTTACCGGAAAGCGTACCCGCCTGATAGACCGGACCTGTCGGGGCCAGCGCATCCATTACATCACGACGACCACCGAATGCGCCTACCGGCATTCCACCGCCGATGATTTTTCCGAGGCAGGTTAAATCTGGCACTACGCCGAAATAATCCTGTGCGCCAGCTAGCGCTACGCGGAAACCGGTCATCACTTCATCGATGATCAGCAACGCGCCAAATTCGTCGCACAGCGCACGCAGACCTGGCAGGAACTCTGGCAGCGGCGGAACACAGTTCATATTGCCTGCCACCGGCTCGACGATAATACAGGCAATCTCTTGCGGGTATTGCTCAAACGCGGCGCGTACAGAGGCCAGATCGTTATAAGTACAGGTTAAGGTATGTTTGGCGAAATCTGCCGGAACGCCCGGCGAGTTTGGCTGGCCTAACGTGAGTGCGCCAGAACCGGCTTTCACCAGCAGGCAGTCAGCGTGACCGTGGTAACAACCTTCAAATTTAATGATTTTGTCGCGACCGGTAAAACCACGGGCCAGGCGGATGGCGCTCATCGTCGCCTCGGTGCCGGAGTTCACCATGCGCACCATATCCATGGTCGGGACCAGTTCGGTCACCAGTTGCGCCATTTTCACTTCCATTTCGGTCGGTGCACCAAAGCTTAAACCACGCTCGGCGGCTTCAATCACGGCATTGCGGATCGCCGGATGGTTATGGCCCAGCACCATCGGCCCCCAGGAACCGACATAATCGATATAGGCTTTGCCATCAACATCGTACAGATAAGCGCCGTCCGCTTTTTCGATAAACAGTGGAGTGCCGCCCACGCCAGTAAAGGCGCGAACAGGGGAGTTCACACCGCCAGGGATCAGCTCGCGCGCTGCGCTGTAAAGATTTTCAGACTTACTCATGGAGGGTTCCTGATTCGTAGAAAAAGTGAATGGCTGCTATTCTATGTTATTCATAACAAGTTAAATACTCGTCAAACATCAGGCTGCTTGTACTGGTGCAATCCTGATTTCTTAGAGTATAAAAGTTTTGTGCATTTGAAACATTACGCTTTGCAAAGGATTTTCATGGAACGTGCGAGTAAAATACCGTCATCTTATTTGTATGACCAATAAGTGATCATTGGATGAAAACTGATACTCCCTCTTTAGAAACACCGCAGGCCGCGCGCCTGCGACGCAGACAACTGATTCGCCAACTTCTTGAGCGCGATAAAACCCCGTTAGCCATTTTGTTTATGGCGGCAGTCGTCGGCACACTTGTCGGGCTGGCTGCGGTTGCTTTTGACAAAGGTGTCGCCTGGTTGCAGAACCAACGTATGGGGGCGCTGGTACATACTGCTGATAATTATCCGCTACTGTTAACCGTCGCTTTTCTCTGTTCGGCGGTGCTGGCGATGTTCGGCTACTTTTTGGTGCGCAAATACGCGCCCGAAGCAGGGGGATCGGGGATCCCGGAAATTGAAGGGGCGCTGGAAGATCAACGTCCTGTTCGCTGGTGGCGTGTATTGCCGGTGAAATTCTTTGGCGGGCTGGGGACACTCGGCGGAGGCATGGTGCTAGGGCGCGAAGGACCAACCGTGCAGATCGGCGGCAATATCGGTCGCATGGTGCTTGATATTTTCCGCCTGAAAGGTGATGAAGCTCGCCATACGCTGCTGGCAACCGGTGCTGCTGCGGGGCTGGCTGCGGCCTTTAACGCGCCGCTGGCGGGTATTTTGTTTATTATCGAAGAGATGCGTCCGCAGTTTCGCTATACGTTAATTTCGATTAAAGCGGTATTTATTGGCGTCATTATGTCGACCATTATGTACCGGATTTTTAATCATGAAGTTGCGTTGATTGACGTCGGTAAACTTTCTGATGCGCCGCTTAATACGCTGTGGCTTTATCTGATCCTCGGTATTATTTTTGGCATTTTCGGCCCTATTTTTAATAAATGGGTGCTGGGGATGCAGGATTTGCTGCACCGTGTGCACGGCGGCAATATTACCAAATGGGTACTGATGGGGGGTGCGATTGGCGGTCTGTGTGGATTGCTGGGGTTTGTGGCACCAGCAACGTCGGGCGGCGGTTTTAACCTGATTCCTATCGCTACCGCGGGGAATTTCAGCATGGGAATGCTGGTGTTTATCTTCGTCGCTCGGGTCATTACCACCTTACTCTGCTTCTCTTCCGGCGCGCCGGGCGGTATTTTTGCCCCGATGCTGGCGCTGGGTACTGTGCTGGGAACCGCTTTCGGAATGGTTGCCGTTGAGCTGTTTCCGCAATATCACCTGGAGGCGGGGACGTTTGCTATTGCCGGAATGGGGGCATTACTGGCGGCATCTATTCGCGCGCCGTCAACGGGGATCATTCTGGTTCTGGAGATGACCGATAACTACCAGCTCATTTTGCCAATGATTATTACCGGTCTTGGCGCAACACTATTAGCGCAATTTACCGGCGGGAAACCTCTATACTCGGCGATTCTTGCGCGCACGCTGGCAAAACAGGAAGCTGAGCTACTGGCGCGAAGCAAGGCCGCATCAGCCAGCGAGAATACTTGAACGAAATACCAGGGTATTAGATAATGGCGATTATTATTGGGTTAGAATTTGCCCGATTGCCGATGTCGTTTGGAGCAAAATATGAGTGATGACGTAGCACTGCCGCTGGAGTTTACCGACGCAGCAGCCAACAAAGTTAAAAGCCTGATCGCTGACGAAGATAACCCGAATCTGAAATTACGCGTGTATATCACCGGTGGCGGTTGCAGCGGCTTCCAGTATGGTTTCACCTTTGATGATCAGGTGAACGAAGGCGATATGACCATCGAAAAACAGGGCGTTGGCCTGGTGGTTGATCCGATGAGCCTGCAATATCTGGTCGGCGGTTCCGTTGACTACACCGAAGGACTGGAAGGTTCTCGTTTCATCGTGACCAACCCGAACGCGAAAAGCACCTGCGGTTGCGGTTCTTCCTTTAGCATCTAATCTGTTGTTCATGTGCCGGATAAACTATCCGGCACATCTTCTCTCTTCAACGCCCATTCTCATCCAGCGCAAACGTCGGTAGCTTAAGATGCCAACGAATAGCCGCCAGCCGAATCAATAGCGTCACGACCATGCCCATCATACTGGCTGTTTCCAGTGGTACGGAAAATGTGTAATAAGCCGTAGCGTGGACAATACCGCCGATAATACAGGCAGTTGCGTAGATTTCTGTACGTAAAATCATGGGGATTTCGCGGGCCAGTACATCACGAATGATCCCGCCGCCAACGCCAGTAATGACGCCCATACAAACCGCGATTAACGGACCGGCTTCCGCATTAAAGGCTTTATTCACGCCAATGCCGACAAACACCGCCAGACCAACGGCGTCCAGCACCGGCAACATCCATTTTGGTAAGCGTCTTGGCTGGCGCACCAGCACGATGGTCAGCATGCTGGTGACCATGGCAACGACCAGATCGGTGGGATCTTTCACCCAAAATACCGGGCCGTGATCCAGCGCCATGTCGCGAATTGTTCCGTCGCCTACTGCGGTAACCACGCCCAGTACCAGAACACCAAAAGGGTCCATACGCAATTTTCCGGCTAACAAAACGCCGGAGATGGCAAATACCGCTGTGCCGACTATATCCAGCCAATAGACGAGCATTGTTCAATCCCCACTGAGCACCTGAAAAGGTCAGGCACTAATCTACCTGTGAAAGCGCATTACAGAGCTGTTGTGCTGCGAGGATAATACGTGGGCTTGCACGTTCAAACCAGTCACTCGTGAGAGGAATAACGGGAATTTTGAGCTGTTCACCCCAGTATTGTTTGATTTTAGGAATTTGGTCCGGTCCGCCTGTAATGACAATCGCCTGTGGCGAGCGTGCTAACACCTGTTCGCGGCTAACTTGCGGCCAGGGAACCCGGCTGTCTTTAAAGATGTTTTCTCCGCCACAAACTTCGAGTACCTGGTTCTGAATCGACTCTTTTCCACTGGTAAATGGCGGATTAATGCCGAATTGCAGAAAAACACGTTTTCTAGGTTTATCAGCATATTGCGCTTTCAATTGCACGTACTGATCCAGCAGGGATTGCGCGGCTTGTTCGGCCTTGTCTGGTTGCGGACTCCAGGGGGCCAGTTGACGTAACGCATTGGCAATTTGTTCAATGCTTGTCGCATCGACCCACATCACTTTTATTCCCAGCGAAGCCAGCTGGTCAACCTGCCGCTCGGCATTACCTCCACGCCAGGCAATCACCAGATCGGGTTTCAGCGCGACAATGCGTTCCAGATTCATCCCCTGCCAGGTGGAAACCTGCTCAATCTTTTGCGCTTGTGGAGGATAGTCGGAATAGCTGCTGACCCCAACCGGCGTGATCCCGGCGGCAAAGGTAAGTTCAGTGTTGGCGGGAGAAAGCGTGATGACGCGCGGCGCGGCGTTGAGCCACAGTGGCGCGAGAAAAGACAGGGCGACCAGCGCCCTGAACAGTGATTTAGCCATGTGCCAGTTTCTGCACCAGTGACTCAACCATCAGGCTGGACTGTTTAGCGGCAACAGCCAGGAACTCATCGAAGCTAAGATGAGACTGTTGATCGGCCACGTCGGAGATGGCGCGTACGACAACAAACGGGACGTTGAAATTGTGGCAGACATGGGCGATTGCCGTCGCTTCCATCTCTACAGCAATGGCCTGTGGGAAGTTGTGGCGGATTTTCGCCAGACCAACAGAACCGTTGATGAAAGCGTCGCCGCTAACAATCAGGCCACGTACAGCGTTAAGATTCAGTTCGGCAATGCAGGCCTCAGCGGCAGCGATCAGTTTATCGTCAGCTTTAAAGCCTGCCGGACAGCCTGGTAACTGACCGTATTCATAACCAAATGCCGTGACATCCGCGTCGTGATAACGCGCTTCGTCCGAGACAACGATATCGCCCACTTTCAGCGTTGGTGCCAGGCCACCGGCAGAACCGGTGTTAATAATCACATCTGGCTTGCAGTGTTCCAACAGCAGAGTGGCACCCAGCGCCGCAGCGACTTTACCGATGCCCGATTTCAGAAGCGCAACCTCGGTTCCATTCAGTTGGCCGGTATAGATTTCGCAACCGCCGAGACTGATAGTTTGACGGTTTTCGATTTTGTCACGCAGCAGCGTAACTTCTTCTTCCATTGCACCAATGATGCCGATTTTCATAGATTTACTCGCGATAAGCCCGATTTGAAGGCATAGTTTACCATGCGCTTACGGGGAAGCGTATTTCTCACGCGGGAGAGGACATGGCACAGATTGATTTCCGAAAAAAAATAAACTGGCATCGTCGTTACCGTTCACCGCAGGGCGTTAAAACCGAACATGAGATCCTGCGGATCTTCGAGAGCGATCGCGGGCGTATCATCAACTCTCCGGCAATTCGTCGTCTGCAACAAAAGACCCAGGTTTTTCCACTGGAGCGCAATGCCGCCGTGCGCACGCGTCTTACCCACTCGATGGAAGTCCAGCAGGTGGGACGCTACATCGCCAAAGAAATTTTAAGCCGTCTGAAAGAGCTTAAATTGCTGGAAGCATACGGCCTGGATGAACTGACCGGCCCCTTTGAAAGCATTGTTGAGATGTCATGCCTGATGCACGATATCGGCAATCCGCCGTTTGGTCATTTTGGCGAAGCAGCGATAAATGACTGGTTTCGCCAACGTTTGCACCCGGAAGATGCCGAAAGCCAGCCTCTGACTGACGATCGCTGCAGCGTGGCGGCACTACGTTTACGGGACGGGGAAGAACCGCTTAACGAGCTGCGGCGCAAGATTCGTCAGGACTTATGTCATTTTGAGGGGAATGCACAAGGCATTCGTCTGGTGCATACATTGATGCGGATGAATCTCACTTGGGCACAGGTTGGCGGTATTTTAAAATATACCCGTCCGGCGTGGTGGCGTGGCGAAACGCCTGAGACACATCACTATTTAATGAAAAAGCCGGGTTATTATCTTTCTGAAGAAGCCTATATTGCCCGGTTGCGTAAAGAACTTAATTTGGCGCTTTACAGTCGTTTTCCATTAACGTGGATTATGGAAGCTGCCGACGACATCTCCTATTGTGTGGCAGACCTTGAAGATGCGGTAGAGAAAAGAATATTTACCGTTGAGCAGCTTTATCATCATTTGCACGAAGCGTGGGGCCAGCATGAGAAAGGTTCGCTCTTTTCGCTGGTGGTTGAAAATGCCTGGGAAAAATCACGCTCAAATAGTTTAAGCCGCAGTACGGAAGATCAGTTTTTTATGTATTTACGGGTAAACACCCTAAATAAACTGGTACCCTACGCGGCACAACGATTTATTGATAATCTGCCTGCGATTTTCGCCGGAACGTTTAATCATGCATTATTGGAAGATGCCAGCGAATGCAGCGATCTTCTTAAGCTATATAAAAATGTCGCTGTAAAACATGTGTTTAGCCATCCGGATGTCGAGCAGCTTGAATTGCAGGGCTATCGGGTCATTAGCGGATTATTAGAGATTTATCGTCCTTTATTAAGCCTGTCGTTATCAGGCTTTACTGAACTGGTAGAAAAAGAACGGGTGAAACGTTTCCCTATTGAGTCGCGCTTATTCCACAAACTCTCGACGCGCCATCGGCTGGCCTATGTCGAGGCTGTCAGTAAATTACCGTCAGATTCTCCTGAGTTTCCGCTATGGGAATATTATTACCGTTGCCGCCTGCTGCAGGATTATATCAGCGGTATGACCGACCTCTATGCGTGGGATGAATACCGACGTCTGATGGCCGTAGAACAATAACCAGGCTTTTGTAAAGACGAACAATAAATTTTTACCTTTTGCAGAAACTTTAGTTCGGAACTTCGGGCTATAAAACGAATCTGAAGAACACAGCAATTTTGCGTTATCTGTTAATCGAGACTGAAATACATGAAAAAAACCACATTAGCACTGAGTGCACTGGCTCTGAGTTTAGGTTTGGCGTTATCTCCGCTCTCTGCAACGGCGGCTGAGACTTCTTCAGCAACGACAGCCCAGCAGATGCCAAGCCTTGCACCGATGCTCGAAAAGGTGATGCCTTCAGTGGTCAGCATTAACGTAGAAGGTAGCACAACCGTTAATACGCCGCGTATGCCGCGTAATTTCCAGCAGTTCTTCGGTGATGATTCTCCGTTCTGCCAGGAAGGTTCTCCGTTCCAGAGCTCTCCGTTCTGCCAGGGGGGCCAGGGCGGTAATGGCGGCGGCCAGCAACAGAAATTCATAGCGCTGGGTTCCGGCGTCATCATTGATGCCGATAAAGGCTATGTCGTCACCAACAACCACGTTGTTGATAACGCGACGGTGATTAAAGTCCAGCTGAGCGATGGTCGTAAGTTCGACGCGAAGATGGTTGGCAAAGATCCGCGCTCTGATATCGCGCTGATCCAAATCCAGAACCCGAAAAACCTGACCGCAATTAAGATGGCGGATTCTGATGCACTGCGCGTGGGTGATTACACCGTAGCGATTGGTAACCCGTTTGGTCTGGGCGAGACGGTAACTTCCGGGATTGTCTCTGCGCTGGGGCGTAGCGGCCTGAATGCTGAAAACTACGAAAACTTCATCCAGACCGATGCAGCGATCAACCGTGGTAACTCCGGTGGTGCGCTGGTTAACCTGAACGGCGAACTGATCGGTATCAACACCGCGATCCTCGCACCGGACGGCGGCAACATCGGTATCGGTTTTGCTATCCCGAGTAACATGGTGAAAAACCTGACCTCGCAGATGGTGGAATACGGCCAGGTGAAACGCGGTGAGCTGGGTATTATGGGGACTGAGCTGAATTCCGAACTGGCGAAAGCGATGAAAGTTGACGCCCAGCGCGGTGCTTTCGTAAGCCAGGTTCTGCCTAATTCCTCCGCTGCAAAAGCGGGCATTAAAGCGGGTGATGTGATCACCTCACTGAACGGTAAGCCGATCAGCAGCTTTGCCGCACTGCGTGCTCAGGTGGGTACTATGCCGGTGGGCAGCAAACTGACCCTGGGCTTACTGCGCGACGGTAAGCAGGTTAACGTGAACCTGGAACTGCAGCAGAGCAGCCAGAATCAGGTTGATTCCAGCTCCATCTTCAACGGCATTGAAGGCGCTGAGATGAGCAACAAAGGCAAAGATCAGGGCGTGGTAGTGAACAACGTGAAGACGGGCACTCCGGCTGCGCAGATCGGCCTGAAGAAAGGTGATGTGATTATTGGTGCGAACCAGCAGGCAGTGAAAAACATCGCTGAACTGCGTAAAGTTCTCGACAGCAAACCGTCTGTGCTGGCACTGAACATTCAGCGCGGCGACAGCACCATCTACCTGTTAATGCAGTAATCTCCCTCAACCCCTTCCTGAATACGGGAAGGGGTTCTCCTTACAATCTGTGAACTTCGCCACAACTCCATACATCTTCATCATCCTTTGGGCATTTGCACAATGCCGTACGTTACGTACTTCCTTATGCTAAGCCGTGCATAACGGAGGACTTATGGCTGGCTGGCATCTTGATACCAAAATGGCGCAGGATATCGTGGCACGTACCATGCGCATCATCGATACCAATATCAACGTAATGGATGCCCGCGGGCGAATTATCGGCAGCGGCGATCGTGAGCGTATTGGTGAATTGCACGAAGGTGCATTGCTGGTACTTTCACAGGGACGAGTCGTCGATATCGATGACGCGGTAGCACGTCATCTGCACGGTGTGCGGCAGGGGATTAATCTACCGTTACGGCTGGAAGGTGAAATTGTCGGCGTAATTGGCCTGACAGGTGAACCAGAGAATCTGCGTAAATATGGCGAACTGGTCTGCATGACGGCTGAAATGATGCTGGAACAGTCGCGGTTGATGCACTTGTTGGCGCAGGATAGCCGTTTGCGGGAAGAACTGGTGATGAACCTGATTCAGGCAGAGGAGAATACTCCCGCACTTCTGAATGGGCGCAACGGCTGGGGATCGATCTCAATCAACCGCGAGTGGTGGCTATTGTTGAGGTCGACAGCGGTCAGCTTGGCGTGGACAGCGCAATGGCGGAGTTACAACAACTGCAAAACGCGCTGACTACGCCCGAGCGTAATAATCTGGTGGCGATTGTCTCGCTAACCGAAATGGTGGTGTTGAAACCGGCGTTGAACTCTTTTGGGCGCTGGGATGCAGAAGATCATCGTAAGCGAGTTGAACAACTGATTACCCGCATGAAAGAGTACGGCCAGCTGCGTTTTCGCGTTTCACTGGGCAACTATTTTACCGGTCCTGGCAGTATTGCCCGATCCTATCGTACGGCGAAAACGACGATGGTGGTGGGTAAACAGCGGATGCCAGAAAGTCGCTGCGATTTTTATCAGGATCTGATGTTACCTGTGTTACTCGACAGTTTGCGTGGCGACTGGCAGGCCAACGAACTGGCGCGACCACTGGCGCGGCTGAAAGCGATGGACAATAACGGCTTGCTGCGACGAACGCTGGCGGCGTGGTTTCGCCACAATGTGCAACCGCTGGCAACGTCAAAGGCGTTGTTTATTCATCGTAATACCCTGGAGTATCGGCTTAATCGTATATCGGAACTGACCGGGCTTGATTTGGGCAATTTTGATGACAGGTTGCTGCTGTATGTGGCGTTACAACTGGATGAAGAGCGGTAGATTATGCGTTAAGGTTGAGGCGGCGCTGGCTCATTCCCCTCAGCCCGAAGGGGAGAGGGGAATGCCCGAGTTAACCGTCAATTCGGGATTATTTACGCGTTAGTTTTTCCAGATCGGCTTCAATCTCGCTGATCTTATTGGTTACGACTGACTCCAGGTGACGTAAGTCGTCGAGGATCTTACGCTTAAGATCAACTTCGCTGCGGTCACGCTGACAGATTTGATCAAGCTCATCAATGATATACCGTAGATTCGGGCTGATTTCCTGGACTTCTTTATAACCCTGACCCACACCATCAGCGACGACCGTTTTACGCTGACGCGGATATTTAAACTTAACGCTCTTGGCGAAAAACTCGCCTTTGTCTTTCTGGAAATAGATTTTCAGAATATCGTTGTTGGCTTCCTGCCGGAGGCTGTAACGATCAATTTCTTCAGGATTGGTAATACCCAGACTTTTCAGATTGTCGTACATAGCGTTACCTCAAAATGAGTCAGTAAATTGTGCTTATTTTAGCATTTGGCTTGGCCCACCCGGCTCGACTGTGATCGCAGAAAGCCTTTTTCTTCCAGACTTCTATCATGGCGTAAAAATCAAAAAATTACCTGCTTTATTGTGGCGATATTCCATGGGATGGATTAGCACATTTATCTTCGTTTTGCGAATTACATGACAGTCCGAAACAAGATGAAAAAGTATTTAAAAAAGGGGGAGGAAGAATGAGTAGGACGAATTATTCTGAGCCAGAAAGCATACGGGCAGCATCATGCTGCCCGTATATGTACTCTTAATCGATGGTACGCAGCAGTTCGTTAATGCCGACTTTGCCGCGAGTTTTCGCGTCAACTTTCTTAACGATAACCGCACAGTAGAGGCTGTATTTGCCATCTTTTGATGGCAGATTACCTGAAACAACCACAGACCCCGCCGGAACGCGACCGTAGTGGATTTCGCCGGTTTCACGGTCGTAAATACGGGTGCTCTGACCAATGTATACGCCCATAGAGATGACGGAACCTTCTTCGACAATCACCCCTTCAACCACTTCAGAGCGTGCGCCAATGAAGCAGTTATCTTCAATAATGGTCGGGTTAGCCTGCAGCGGCTCCAGCACGCCGCCGATGCCCACGCCACCGGAAAGGTGGACGTTTTTACCAATCTGCGCACAAGAACCGACGGTCGCCCAGGTATCAACCATGGTGCCTTCATCAACATATGCGCCGATGTTAACGTAAGACGGCATCAGCACGGTGTTACGGGCAATAAACGCACCCTGACGTACCGCCGCTGGTGGCACAACGCGGAAGCCTTCTTTCTGGAAACGTGCTTCGTCGTAGTCGGCGAATTTCATCGGCACTTTGTCGAAGTAGCGGCTTTCTGCCCCTTCGATCACCTGATTATCATTAATACGGAAAGAGAGCAGCACCGCTTTTTTCAACCACTGATGCGTCACCCACTGACCGTCAATTTTTTCCGCTACACGCAGTGCGCCGGAATCCAGCAGGGCGATCACCTGATTTACCGCTTCGCGGGTAACGGTGTCTGCATTGGCTGGCGTGATCTCGGCACGGCGTTCAAAAGCGGTTTCAATAATGTTCTGTAACTGCTGCATTGTTAAACTCTTTTCATATCAGTAAACACATCACCCTTTATCGTTTGGATTGAGGGCCTCTGTCAACCGCTGATGCACTTCCTGCTGCAACTCGTTATTAAGCGCACGCCGGTCAGCGGTGGCAATTATGAATAAATCTTCTACTCGCTCGCCAATGGTTGTAATTCGGGCACCATGAAGCGAAATTCCCAGATCGGCAAAAATTTTCCCGACTCGCGCCAGCAGTCTAGGTTGGTCGAGGGCGATCAGTTCGAGGAACGATTTGCGGTCGGTATGGGTCGGCAAAAACGTTACTTCGGTTTCAACAGTAAAATGGCGTAATTTGGCGGGTTGGCGACGGGGCTGCGGTGGCTGCCAGCTACTTTGCGTCAGCACCTGCTCCAGACCAAACCGAATAACCTCATGGCGATCTGCGGACAGCGGGCTGCCATCGGGTTCCAGCACGATAAAGGTATCCATCGCCATACCGTCGCGAGTGGTGAAAATTTGTGCGTCGTGAACACTTAAATTGCGGCGGTCTAATTCGGCACAGACGGCGGCAAACAGATAGGGGCGGTCCGGGCTCCAGATAAAAATCTCGGTGCCTCCACGCGTAGCCTGCGGGCTAAGCAATACCAGCGGTTTGCTTAAATCATACTGTAATAAATGGCGGGCATGCCAGGCCAGTTGATTTGGGCTATGGCGGACAAAATAGTTAGCACGACAGCGTGACCAAATTTGGTGCAGCGCCTCTTCGTCGATGTTATCCATGCGCAGTAGTGCCAGTGCCTGGAGTTGGTGATGGCGAACCCGTTCGCGCATATCCGGCGTGTTTTGCATTCCGCGTCGTAGCTGCTTTTCGGTGGCAAAATAGAGTTCGCGCAACAGACTTTGCTTCCAGCTATTCCACAGCGTTTCGTTGGTGGCGCAAATGTCAGCCACTGTCAGGCATACCAGATAGCGCAGACGATTTTCCGTTTGAACTTCTTCGGCAAACTGCTTGATGACTTCAGGGTCCTGAATATCGCGGCGTTGTGCTGTCACCGACATCAGCAAGTGCTGGCGAACCAGCCAGGCAACCAGCTGTGTTTCGCGTGAGTTCAGCCCGTGGAGTTCTGCAAAATGCACTACATCCTGAGCACCGAGAATGGAGTGGTCGCCGCCGCGTCCTTTGGCGATATCGTGAAACAGCGCGGCGATGAAAATCAGCTCAGTTGACGGCAGGCGCGGCCAGACGTCCACACACAACGGATGGCGCTGGCGCGTTTCTTCACTGGCAAAACTCTCCAGTTTCAGCATCACGCGGATAGTATGTTCATCCACCGTGTAGGCGTGGAACAGATCAAACTGCATCTGCCCGACGATATGCGACCATTGCGGCATATACGCGCCGAGCACGCTATGGCGATGCATTGGCAATAGCCCGCGCCGCACCGCTCCGGGGTGACGCAGAATGCTCAAAAACAGTTTTCGTGCTTGCGGAATATTACACAGCGGTTGTTGCAGATGGCGACGGGCATGGCGTAACTGGCGCAGCGTGGTGGAGTAAATGCCGGTGATCGCACTGTTGCGCACCATGGTGTAGAACATACGCAAGATGGCTTCCGGCTGGCGCATAAATAGTGTTTCATCACGCAGGTCGATTAGCGTACCGCGTAGCTGAAACTCATCGTCGAGTGGACGTGGTTTTTCGTCGGCGGGAAGGGCGAGGATGGCTTCATCGAACAGTTGCAGCAGCATCTGGTTGAGTTCACTGACGCGGCGTGTAACGCGGAAGTAATCCTTCATCATCCGCTCGACCGGTTCGTTGCCTTCACCACTGTAATTCAGACGCTGAGCGACGCTAAGTTGGCGATCGAATAACAGACGATTATCGTAACGGCTGACGACCAGATGCAGGGCAAAGCGAATACGCCACAGTATATGCAGACATTCGTTTAATTCCGCCCGCTCCGCTGAGGTTAAGAAGCCAAACCCGACCATTTCATCCAGCGATGTTGCGCCAAAATGACGGCGGGCCACCCATTGCAGAGTGTGAATATCGCGCAAGCCGCCAGGGCTACTTTTGATGTCTGGTTCAAGGTTGTAGCTGGTGCCATGGTAACGCTGATGGCGCTGGTTCTGTTCTTCAACTTTCGCTGCGTAGAACTTGTCGGAAGGCCAGAATCCTTCGCTAAAAATATGTTTTTGCAGTTCGAGGAAGAGCGCAACATCGCCAATTAATAAGCGGGATTCGATTAAATTGGTGGCGACGGTTAAATCCGATAACCCTTCCAGCATGCACTCTTCAAGCGTGCGCACACTATGACCGACTTCCAGCTTTACATCCCAGAGCAGCGTTAACAGCTCGCCCACTTTTTGCGCCTGATCGTCCGGGAGCTTTTTACGGCTTAAAATCAGTAAATCGATGTCAGAAAGTGGATGCAGCTCGCCACGACCGTAGCCACCGACGGCAACCAATGCCAGGTCGGCAATCTGGCTGAATCCCGCTTCAATCCATAATCGTTGCAGGAGCTGGTCTATGAACTCGGTACGTGCCTCAATCAACTGTTCTGCAGAGATCCCATTGTCAAAGGCATCACCCAGCCAACGCTGGAAAGTATCGATATGGGCTTTTATCCCACAGACGGTTAATTCATCACGGGGCCAGGCGCATGGATTTTGCGGTTGACCGGGCAGGGTGGAGAGAGCGGTGTTTGCGTACTGTTCTGGAAGGGTATTCATTGTGCGCCACCCATAAGATTAAATTATCGCATTAAAAAAGCCGGCATTCGCCGGCTTCATCTTATTCGTCGTGCGAGATTATCGCCGGGATGGTGTCATCCTTGCGTAGCGTCAAAATTTCGCAGCCGTTATCAGTCACCACAATAGTATGCTCATATTGTGCAGACAAGCTGCGATCTTTGGTTTTTACCGTCCAGCCATCTTTCATGGTGCGGATCTCTTTTTTACCCGCGTTGACCATTGGCTCAATGGTGAACGTCATCCCCGGTTTCAGCACGACGTTGGTTTCACGGGAGTCATAGTGCAGCACCTGCGGTTCTTCATGGAAGCCGCGACCAATACCGTGTCCGCAATATTCACGAACGACGGAGAAGCCTTCTGCTTCGACAAATTTCTGAATCGCCGCACCGATTTCGCGCAGATTAATGCCTGGTTTTACCATGCGTAGCGCCAGGTACAGGCTTTCTTGCGTGATGCGGCACAGGCGTTCGCCCATGATGGTCGGCTTACCGACGATAAACATTTTCGAGGTATCGCCGTGGAAACCATCTTTGATTACGGTGACATCAATGTTAACGATATCGCCATCTTTCAGCAGCTTAGCATCGTCCGGGATACCGTGGCACACCACTTCATTAATAGAGATGCAAACGGATTTCGGATAGCCGTGATAGCCGAGGCAGGCAGAAACCGCGTGTTGTTCATTAACAATGTAATCATTACAGATGCGATCCAGCTCGCCGGTGCTGACGCCCGGTTTAACATACGGTTCGATCATCTCCAGCACTTCGGCAGCCAGTCGGCCAGCGACGCGCATTTTTTCGATATCTTCTGGGGTCTTGATTGAGATAGCCATTAATTCTGTCCATCAGCGTCGGTGATACCGACAATATATATGTAAGTGCCGTCAATGGTATCACACCCGGGCAAATTGAGAATCATTCTGAATTTCGCCAAACGTGCCACTGAAGGTTTTCTATAATAGAAAATTCGACGTCTGATGCTGTACACAGCGCCAACAATTATTGGTGTCCACGACGTATTTGTGGTATAAAGCGCGCCGGACTTCCGATCCATTTCGTATACACAGACTGGACGGAAGCGACAATCTCACTTTGTGTAACAACACACACGTATCGGCACATATTCCGGGGTGCCCTTTGGGGTCGGTAATATGGGATACGTGGAGGCATAACCCCAACTTTTATATAGAGGTTTTAATCATGGCAACTGTTTCCATGCGCGACATGCTCAAGGCTGGTGTTCACTTCGGTCACCAGACCCGTTACTGGAACCCGAAAATGAAGCCGTTCATCTTCGGTGCGCGTAACAAAGTTCACATCATCAACCTTGAGAAAACTGTACCGATGTTCAACGAAGCTCTGGCTGAACTGAACAAGATTGTTTCTCGCAAAGGTAAAATCCTTTTCGTTGGTACTAAACGCGCTGCAAGCGAAGCGGTGAAAGACGCTGCTCTGAGCTGCGACCAGTTCTTCGTGAACCATCGCTGGCTGGGCGGTATGCTGACTAACTGGAAAACCGTTCGTCAGTCCATCAAACGTCTGAAAGACCTGGAAATTCAGTCTCAGGACGGTACTTTCGACAAGCTGACCAAGAAAGAAGCGCTGATGCGCACTCGTGAGCTGGAGAAACTGGAAAACAGCCTGGGCGGTATCAAAGACATGGGCGGTCTGCCGGACGCTCTGTTTGTAATCGATGCTGACCACGAACACATTGCTATCAAAGAAGCAAACAACTTGGGTATTCCGGTATTTGCTATCGTTGATACCAACTCTGATCCGGACGGTGTTGACTTCGTTATCCCGGGTAACGACGACGCAATTCGTGCTGTGACCCTGTACCTGGGAGCTGTTGCTGCAACCGTACGTGAAGGCCGTTCTCAGGATCTGGCTTCCCAGGCGGAAGAAAGCTTCGTAGAAGCTGAGTAATAAGGCTTGATAACTCCCCCAAAATAGTTCGAGTTGCAGAAAGGCGGCAAGCTCGAGAATTCCCGGGAGCTTACATCAGTAAGTGACCGGGATGAGCGAGCGAAGACAACGCATCTGCGGCGCGAAATATGAAGGGGGAGAGCCCTTATAGACCAGGTAGTACACGTTTGGTTAGGGGGCCTGCATATGGCCCCCTTTTTCACTTTTATATCTGTGCGGTTTAATGCCGGGCAGATCACATCTCCGAGGATTTTAGAATGGCTGAAATTACCGCATCCCTGGTAAAAGAGCTGCGTGAGCGTACTGGCGCAGGCATGATGGATTGCAAAAAAGCACTGACTGAAGCTAACGGCGACATCGAGCTGGCAATCGAAAACATGCGTAAGTCCGGTGCTATTAAAGCAGCGAAAAAAGCAGGCAACGTTGCTGCTGACGGCGTGATCAAAACCAAAATCGACGGCAACTACGGCATCATTCTGGAAGTTAACTGCCAGACTGACTTCGTTGCAAAAGACGCTGGTTTCCAGGCGTTCGCAGACAAAGTTCTGGACGCAGCTGTTGCTGGCAAAATCACTGACGTTGAAGTTCTGAAAGCACAGTTCGAAGAAGAACGTGTTGCGCTGGTAGCGAAAATTGGTGAAAACATCAACATTCGCCGCGTTGCTGCGCTGGAAGGCGACGTTCTGGGTTCTTATCAGCACGGTGCGCGTATCGGCGTTCTGGTTGCTGCTAAAGGCGCTGACGAAGAGCTGGTTAAACACATCGCTATGCACGTTGCTGCAAGCAAGCCAGAATTCATCAAACCAGAAGACGTATCCGCTGAAGTGGTAGAAAAAGAATACCAGGTACAGCTGGATATCGCGATGCAGTCTGGTAAGCCGAAAGAAATCGCAGAGAAAATGGTTGAAGGCCGCATGAAGAAATTCACCGGCGAAGTTTCTCTGACCGGTCAGCCGTTCGTTATGGAACCAAGCAAAACTGTTGGTCAGCTGCTGAAAGAGCATAACGCTGAAGTGACTGGCTTCATCCGTTTCGAAGTGGGTGAAGGCATCGAGAAAGTTGAGACTGACTTTGCAGCAGAAGTTGCTGCGATGTCCAAGCAGTCTTAATTATCAAAAAGGAGCCGCCTGAGGGCGGCTTCTTTTTGTGCCCATCTTGTAAATTCAGCTAACCCTTGTGGGGCTGCGCTGAAAAGCGACGTACAATGTCGCTAGTATTAATTCATTTCAATCGTTGACAGTCTCAGGAAAGAAACATGGCTACCAATGCAAAACCCGTCTATAAACGCATTCTGCTTAAGTTGAGTGGCGAAGCTCTGCAGGGCACTGAAGGCTTCGGTATTGATGCAAGCATACTGGATCGTATGGCTCAGGAAATCAAAGAACTGGTTGAACTGGGTATTCAGGTTGGTGTGGTGATTGGTGGGGGTAACCTGTTCCGTGGCGCTGGTCTGGCGAAAGCGGGTATGAACCGCGTTGTGGGCGACCACATGGGGATGCTGGCGACCGTAATGAACGGCTTGGCAATGCGTGATGCACTGCACCGCGCCTATGTGAACGCTCGTCTGATGTCCGCTATTCCATTGAATGGCGTGTGCGACAGCTACAGCTGGGCAGAAGCTATCAGCCTGTTGCGCAACAACCGTGTGGTGATCCTCTCCGCCGGTACAGGTAACCCGTTCTTTACCACCGACTCAGCAGCTTGCCTGCGTGGTATCGAAATTGAAGCCGATGTGGTGCTGAAAGCAACCAAAGTTGACGGCGTGTTTACCGCTGATCCGGCGAAAGATCCAACCGCAACCATGTACGAGCAACTGACTTACAGCGAAGTGCTGGAAAAAGAGCTGAAAGTCATGGACCTGGCGGCCTTCACGCTGGCTCGTGACCATAAATTACCGATTCGTGTTTTCAATATGAACAAACCGGGTGCGCTGCGCCGTGTGGTAATGGGTGAAAAAGAAGGGACTTTAATCACGGAATAATTCCCGTGATGGATAAATAAGGGTAAGATTCCGCGTAAGTATCGCGGGGGCGTAAGTCTGGTTATAAGGCGTTATTGTTGCAGGCAGTTTGGTCACGGCCAGCGCGCAGCAACCGGAGCGTACAAAAGTACGTGAGGATGGCGAGCACTGCTCGGGGCCAAAATGGCAAATAAAATAGCCTAATAATCCAGACGATTACCCGTAATATGTTTAATCAGGGCTATACTTAGCACACTTCCACTGTGTGTGACTGTCTGGTCTGACTGAGACAAGTTTTCAAGGATTCGTAACGTGATTAGCGATATCAGAAAAGATGCTGAAGTACGCATGGACAAATGCGTAGAAGCGTTCAAAACCCAAATCAGCAAAATACGCACGGGTCGTGCTTCTCCCAGCCTGCTGGATGGCATTGTCGTGGAATATTACGGCACGCCGACGCCGCTGCGTCAGCTGGCAAGCGTAACGGTAGAAGATTCCCGTACTCTGAAAATCAACGTGTTTGATCGTTCAATGTCTCCGGCCGTTGAAAAAGCGATTATGGCCTCCGATCTCGGCCTGAACCCGAACTCTGCGGGTAGCGACATCCGTGTTCCGCTGCCGCCGCTGACGGAAGAACGTCGTAAAGATCTGACCAAAATCGTTCGTGGTGAAGCAGAACAAGCGCGTGTTGCAGTACGTAATGTGCGTCGTGACGCGAACGACAAAGTGAAAGCACTGTTGAAAGATAAAGAGATCAGCGAAGACGACGATCGCCGTTCTCAGGACGATGTACAGAAACTGACTGATGCTGCAATCAAGAAAATTGAAGCGGCGCTGGCAGACAAAGAAGCAGAACTGATGCAGTTCTGATTTCTTGAACGACAAAAACGCCGCTCAGTAGATCCTTGCGGATCGGCTGGCGGCGTTTTGCTTTTTATTCTGTCTCAACTCTGGATGTTTCATGAAGCAACTCACCATTCTGGGCTCGACCGGCTCGATTGGTTGCAGCACGCTGGACGTGGTGCGCCATAATCCCGAACACTTCCGCGTAGTTGCGCTGGTGGCAGGCAAAAATGTCACTCGCATGGTAGAACAGTGCCTGGAATTCTCTCCCCGCTATGCCGTAATGGACGATGAAGCGAGTGCGAAACTTCTTAAAACGATGCTACAGCAACAGGGGAGCCGCACCGAAGTCTTAAGTGGGCAACAAGCCGCTTGCGATATGGCAGCGCTTGAGGAGGTTGATCAGGTGATGGCAGCCATTGTTGGTGCTGCTGGGCTGTTACCTACGCTTGCTGCGATCCGCGCGGGTAAAACCATTTTGCTGGCCAATAAAGAATCACTGGTTACCTGCGGACGTCTGTTTATGGACGCCGTAAAGCAGAGCAAAGCGCAATTGTTACCGGTCGATAGCGAACATAACGCTATTTTTCAGTGTTTACCGCAACCTATCCAGCATAATCTGGGATACGCTGACCTTGAGCAAAATGGCGTGGTGTCCATTTTACTTACCGGGTCTGGTGGCCCTTTCCATGAGACGCCATTGCGCGATTTGGCAACAATGACGCCCGATCAAGCTTGCCGTCATCCGAACTGGTCGATGGGACGTAAAATTTCTGTCGATTCGGCTACCATGATGAACAAAGGTCTGGAATACATTGAAGCGCGTTGGCTGTTTAACGCCAGCTCCAGCCAGATGGAAGTGCTGATTCACCCGCAGTCAGTGATTCACTCAATGGTGCGCTATCAGGACGGCAGTGTTCTGGCGCAGCTGGGGGAACCGGATATGCGTACGCCAATTGCCCACACCATGGCATGGCCGAATCGCGTGAACTCTGGCGTGAAGCCGCTCGATTTTTGCAAACTAAGTGCGTTGACATTTGCCGCACCGGATTATGAGCGTTATCCATGCCTGAAACTGGCGATGGAGGCGTTCGAACAAGGCCAGGCAGCGACGACAGCATTGAATGCCGCAAACGAAATCACCGTTGCTGCTTTTCTTGCGCAACAAATCCTCTTTACGGATATCGCTGCGTTGAATTTATCCGTACTGGAAAAAATGGATATGCGCGAACCACAATGTGTGGACGATGTGTTATCTGTTGATGCGAACGCGCGTGAAGTCGCCAGAAAAGAGGTGATGCGTCTCGCAAGCTGAGGATAATCCGGCTACAGAGAGTCGCGCTATTTGTTAGCGTAGGGCTTCAGTGATATAGTCTGCGCCATCTGATCGTAAGTAGTTGGCTTTATAAGGTCAGGTATGCCGTGGTTTTACACGGCTTTTTTTGTATAGGCTTCAGTATTCCTGAGTACCGTAAACCCTGTCAGGGAATAAAAAACGCGTGATGTTGTCTGCTACTCAACCACTTAGCGAAAAATTGCCAGCGCATGGCTGCCGTCATGTTGCGATCATTATGGACGGCAATGGTCGCTGGGCAAAAAAGCAAGGGAAGATTCGTGCCTTTGGGCATAAAGCCGGGGCAAAATCCGTCCGCCGGGCTGTCTCTTTTGCGGCCAACAACGGTATTGAGGCGTTAACGCTGTATGCCTTTAGTAGTGAAAACTGGAACCGACCAGCGCAGGAAGTCAGTGCGTTAATGGAACTGTTTGTGTGGGCGCTCGATAGCGAAGTAAAAAGTCTGCACCGACATAACGTGCGTCTGCGTATTATTGGCGATACCAGTCGTTTTAACTCGCGTTTGCAAGAACGTATTCGTAAATCTGAAGCGCTAACAGCCGGAAATACCGGTCTGACGCTGAATATTGCGGCGAACTACGGTGGACGTTGGGATATAGTCCAGGGAGTCAGGCAACTGGCTGAAAAGGTGCAGCAAGGAAACCTGCAACCAGATCAGATAGATGAAGAGATGTTAAACCAGCATGTCTGTATGCATGAACTGGCCCCTGTAGATTTAGTAATTAGGACTGGGGGAGAGCATCGCATTAGTAACTTTTTGCTTTGGCAAATTGCCTATGCCGAACTTTACTTTACAGATGTTCTCTGGCCCGATTTCGATGAACAAGACTTTGAAGGGGCGTTAAATGCCTTTGCTAATCGAGAGCGTCGTTTCGGCGGCACCGAGCCCGGTGATGAAACAGCCTGATGGGGGTCGCTTTTGCTGAAGTATCGCCTGATATCTGCTTTTGTGTTAATACCCGTCGTCATCGCGGCGTTGTTTCTGTTGCCGCCGGTGGGGTTCGCCATTGTAACGCTGGTGGTCTGCATGCTGGCAGCGTGGGAATGGGGACAGCTTAGCGGTTTTACCACTCGTTCGCAGCGAGTATGGTTGGCGGTGTTATGCGGGTTATTGTTGGCGCTGATGCTTTCTCTGTTGCCGGAATATCACCGAAATATTCATCAACCGCTGGTTGAAATCTCACTTTGGGCTTCGTTGGGTTGGTGGATTGTCGCGCTATTGCTGGTGCTGTTTTACCCAGGTTCCGCAGCAATCTGGCGTAACTCTAAAACATTGCGCCTTATTTTTGGCGTGCTAACCATTGTTCCCTTCTTCTGGGGCATGCTGGCGTTACGGGCCTGGCACTATGACGAGAATCATTACAGTGGCGCAATATGGCTGCTCTATGTCATGATCCTGGTATGGGGCGCTGACTCCGGCGCATATATGTTTGGCAAATTGTTTGGTAAACATAAGCTGGCACCGAAGGTTTCTCCGGGTAAAACCTGGCAAGGCTTTATAGGTGGACTCGCTACTGCAGCGGTAATCTCATGGGGTTATGGCATGTGGGCGAATCTCGACGTCGCTCCCGTCACCTTACTCATTTGCTCTATTGTCGCAGCGTTAGCCTCAGTGCTCGGCGATCTGACCGAGAGTATGTTTAAGCGTGAAGCAGGAATTAAGGACAGCGGTCATTTAATTCCAGGACACGGTGGTATTTTAGATCGTATTGATAGCCTGACGGCTGCGGTACCGGTCTTTGCTTGCTTGTTGTTACTGGTATTCAGGACGCTTTAACGGAAGGTAATATGCTGAGTTTTCTCTGGGATTTGGCTTCGTTCATCGTTGCACTGGGTGTACTTATCACCGTGCATGAATTTGGTCATTTCTGGGTTGCCCGGCGTTGTGGTGTTCGCGTTGAGCGTTTCTCAATAGGGTTTGGTAAGGCGCTCTGGCGGCGAACTGATAAGCTCGGCACCGAATATGTTATCGCCCTGATCCCGTTGGGCGGTTATGTCAAAATGCTGGATGAGCGCGCAGAACCGGTCGTTCCGGAACTCCGCCACCATGCCTTCAATAATAAATCTGTCGGCCAACGAGCGGCGATTATTGCCGCAGGTCCGGTTGCAAACTTCATTTTTGCTATCTTTGCCTACTGGCTGGTTTTTATTATTGGTGTGCCTGGCGTACGTCCGGTGGTTGGCGAAATAGCAGCCAATTCGATAGCTGCGGAAGCACAAATTGCACCAGGTACGGAACTAAAAGCCGTAGATGGTATCGAAACGCCTGATTGGGATGCCGTGCGTTTGCAGTTGGTCGATAAAATTGGCGATGAAAGCACCACCATTACAGTAGCGCCATTTGGCAGCGACCAACGGCGGGATGTAAAGCTCGATTTACGTCACTGGGCGTTTGAGCCTGATAAAGAAGATCCGGTATCTTCGCTGGGGATTCGTCCTCGTGGGCCGCAAATTGAACCTGTACTGGAAAATGTGCAGCCAAACTTGGCGGCAAGCAAGGCAGGTTTGCAAGCAGGCGACAGGATCGTTAAAGTCGATGGTCAGCCCTTAACGCAGTGGGTGACCTTTGTGATGCTTGTCCGGGATAACCCGGGTAAATCCTTAGCGTTAGAAATCGAAAGGCAGGGGAGTCCCTTGTCTTTGACATTAATCCCGGAGAGTAAACCGGGTAATGGTAAAGCGATTGGTTTTGTCGGTATTGAGCCGAAAGTCATTCCTTTGCCAGATGAGTATAAAGTTGTACGCCAGTATGGGCCGTTCAACGCCATCGTCGAAGCCACGGACAAAACGTGGCAGCTGATGAAGCTGACGGTCAGTATGCTGGGAAAATTGATCACCGGTGATGTGAAACTGAACAACCTCAGTGGGCCGATCTCTATCGCCAAGGGGGCTGGGATGACAGCGGAACTCGGGGTAGTTTATTACCTGCCGTTTCTTGCGCTTATTAGCGTGAACTTAGGGATAATTAACCTGTTTCCGTTGCCCGTACTTGACGGGGGGCATCTGCTGTTCCTTGCGATCGAAAAGATCAAGGGCGGACCGGTATCCGAGCGGGTTCAAGACTTTTGTTATCGCATTGGCTCGATTCTGCTGGTGCTGTTAATGGGGCTTGCACTTTTCAATGATTTCTCTCGGTTATGAGAGTTAGTTAGGAAGAACGCATAATAACGATGGCGATGAAAAAGTTGCTCATAGCGTCGCTGCTGTTTAGCAGCGCCACCGTATACGGTGCTGAAGGGTTCGTAGTGAAAGATATTCATTTCGAAGGCCTTCAGCGTGTCGCCGTTGGTGCGGCCCTCCTCAGTATGCCGGTGCGTACAGGCGACACGGTTAATGATGAAGATATCAGTAATACCATTCGCGCTCTGTTTGCTACCGGCAACTTTGAGGATGTTCGCGTCCTTCGTGATGGTGATACCCTTCTGGTTCAGGTAAAAGAACGTCCGACCATTGCCAGCATTACTTTCTCCGGTAACAAATCGGTGAAAGATGACATGCTGAAGCAAAACCTCGAGGCTTCTGGTGTGCGTGTGGGCGAATCCCTCGATCGCACCACCATTGCCGATATCGAGAAAGGTCTGGAAGACTTCTACTACAGCGTCGGTAAATATAGCGCCAGCGTTAAAGCTGTCGTGACCCCGCTGCCGCGCAACCGTGTTGACCTAAAACTGGTGTTCCAGGAAGGTGTGTCAGCTGAAATCCAGCAAATTAACATTGTTGGTAACCATGCTTTCACCACCGACGAACTGATCTCTCATTTCCAACTGCGTGACGAAGTGCCGTGGTGGAATGTGGTAGGCGATCGTAAATACCAGAAACAGAAACTGGCGGGCGACCTTGAAACCCTGCGCAGCTACTATCTGGACCGCGGTTATGCCCGTTTCAACATCGACTCTACCCAGGTCAGTCTGACGCCAGATAAAAAAGGTATTTACGTCACGGTGAACATCACCGAAGGCGATCAGTACAAGCTTTCTGGCGTTGAAGTGAGCGGCAACCTTGCCGGGCACTCCGCTGAAATTGAGCAGCTGACTAAGATCGAGCCGGGCGAGCTGTATAACGGCACCAAAGTGACCAAAATGGAAGATGACATTAAAAAGCTTCTCGGTCGCTATGGTTATGCCTATCCGCGCGTACAGTCGATGCCTGAAATTAACGATGCCGACAAAACCGTTAAATTACGCGTGAACGTTGATGCGGGTAACCGTTTCTACGTGCGTAAGATCCATTTTGAAGGTAACGATACCTCGAAAGATGCCGTCCTGCGTCGCGAAATGCGTCAGATGGAAGGTGCATGGTTGGGGAGCGATCTGGTCGATCAGGGTAAGGAGCGTCTGAATCGTCTGGGCTTCTTTGAAACTGTCGATACCGATACCCAACGTGTTCCGGGTAGCCCGGACCAGGTTGATGTAGTCTACAAGGTGAAAGAACGTAACACTGGTAGCTTCAACTTCGGGATTGGTTACGGTACTGAAAGTGGCGTGAGCTTCCAGGCTGGCGTGCAACAGGATAACTGGTTAGGTACAGGTTATGCTGTTGGTATCAACGGGACCAAAAACGATTACCAGACCTATGCTGAACTGTCGGTAACCAACCCGTACTTCACCGTAGATGGCGTAAGCCTCGGTGGTCGTCTCTTCTATAATGACTTCCAGGCAGATGACGCCGACCTGTCCGACTATACCAACAAGAGTTATGGTACAGACGTGACGTTGGGCTTCCCGATTAACGAATATAACTCGCTGCGTGCAGGTCTGGGTTATGTACATAACTCCCTGTCCAACATGCAGCCTCAGGTTGCGATGTGGCGTTATCTGTACTCTATGGGTGAACATCCGAGCACCTCTGATCAGGATAACAGCTTCAAAACGGACGACTTCACGTTCAACTATGGTTGGACCTATAACAAGCTTGACCGTGGTTACTTCCCGACAGATGGTTCACGTGTCAACCTGACCGGTAAAGTGACCATTCCTGGATCGGATAACGAATACTACAAAGTGACGTTAGACACGGCGACTTATGTGCCGATCGATGACGATCACAAATGGGTTGTTCTGGGTCGTACCCGCTGGGGTTATGGTGATGGTTTAGGCGGCAAAGAGATGCCGTTCTACGAGAACTTCTATGCCGGTGGTTCCAGCACCGTGCGTGGCTTCCAGTCCAATACCATTGGTCCGAAAGCAGTTTACTTCCCGCATCAGGCCAGTAATTATGATCCGGACTATGATTACGAATGTGCGACTCAGGACGGCGCGAAAGACCTGTGTAAATCGGATGATGCTGTAGGCGGTAACGCCATGGCGGTTGCCAGCCTCGAGTTCATCACCCCGACGCCGTTTATTAGCGATAAGTATGCTAACTCGGTTCGTACTTCATTCTTCTGGGATATGGGTACCGTTTGGGATACAAACTGGGATTCCAGCCAATATTCTGGATATCCGGACTATAGTGATCCAAGCAATATCCGTATGTCTGCAGGTATCGCATTACAATGGATGTCCCCATTGGGGCCGTTGGTGTTCTCCTACGCCCAGCCGTTCAAAAAGTACGATGGAGACAAGGCAGAACAGTTCCAGTTTAACATCGGTAAAACCTGGTAAGTGTTCTCCACAAAGGAATGTAGTGGTAGTGTAGCGATGACTTTAGGCGATCAATATAAGATCGCCGGGCCACGCAAAGAACTGCACCCTCCGGTGCAAATGGGATGGTAAGGAGTTTATTGTGAAAAAGTGGTTATTAGCTGCAGGTCTTGGTTTAGCACTGGCAACTTCTGCTCAGGCGGCTGACAAAATTGCAATCGTCAATATGGGCAGCCTGTTCCAGCAGGTAGCGCAGAAAACCGGTGTTTCTAACACGCTGGAAAATGAGTTCAAAGGCCGTGCCAGCGAACTGCAGCGTATGGAAACCGATCTGCAGGCTAAAATGAAAAAACTGCAGTCCATGAAAGCGGGCAGCGATCGCACCAAACTGGAAAAAGACGTGATGGCTCAGCGCCAGACTTTTGCTCAGAAAGCGCAGGCTTTTGAGCAGGATCGCGCACGTCGTTCCAACGAAGAACGCGGCAAACTGGTTACTCGTATCCAGACTGCTGTGAAATCCGTTGCCAACAGCCAGGATATCGATCTGGTTGTTGATGCAAACGCCGTTGCTTACAACAGCAGCGATGTAAAAGACATCACTGCCGACGTACTGAAACAGGTTAAATAAGTAATGCCTTCAATTCGACTGGCTGATTTAGCGCAGCAGTTGGATGCAGAACTACACGGTGATGGCGATATCGTCATCACCGGCGTTGCGTCCATGCAATCTGCACAAACAGGTCACATTACGTTCATGGTTAACCCAAAATACCGTGAGCATTTAGGCTTGTGCCAGGCGTCCGCGGTTGTCATGACCCAGGACGATCTTCCTTTCGCGAAAAGTGCCGCGCTGGTAGTGAAGAATCCCTACCTGACTTACGCGCGCATGGCGCAAATTTTAGATACCACGCCGCAGCCCGCGCAGAACATTGCACCCAGTGCGGTGATCGACGCGACGGCGAAGCTGGGTAACAACGTATCGATTGGCGCTAACGCGGTGATTGAGTCCGGCGTTGAACTGGGCGATAACGTGATTATCGGTGCCGGTTGCTTCGTAGGTAAAAACAGCAAAATCGGTGCAGGTTCGCGTCTCTGGGCGAACGTAACCATTTACCATGAGATCCAGATCGGTCAGAATTGCCTGATCCAGTCCGGAACAGTGGTAGGCGCAGACGGCTTTGGTTATGCCAACGATCGTGGTAACTGGGTGAAGATCCCACAGATTGGTCGCGTAATTATTGGCGATCGCGTGGAGATCGGTGCCTGCACAACCATCGATCGCGGCGCGCTGGATGACACTGTTATTGGCAATGGCGTGATCATTGATAACCAGTGCCAGATTGCACATAACGTCGTGATTGGCGACAATACGGCGGTTGCCGGTGGCGTCATTATGGCGGGCAGCCTGAAAATTGGTCGTTACTGCATGATCGGCGGAGCCAGCGTAATCAACGGGCATATGGAAATATGCGACAAAGTGACGGTTACGGGCATGGGTATGGTGATGCGTCCCATCACTGAACCAGGCGTCTATTCCTCAGGCATTCCGCTGCAACCCAACAAAGTCTGGCGCAAAACCGCTGCACTGGTGATGAACATTGATGACATGAGCAAGCGTCTGAAATCGCTTGAGCGCAAGGTTAATCAACAAGACTAACGTTCCATCTTTTGTTCGCCAAACTTTACGGCCTGTCTCATTCTTACGATTGCGGCAGGCCGTGTTATTATTGTCGTTTCTTATATTTTGACAGGAAGAGTATCTTGACTACTAACACTCATACTCTGCAGATTGAAGAGATTTTAGAACTTCTGCCGCACCGTTTCCCGTTCTTACTGGTGGATCGCGTGCTGGATTTTGAAGAAGGTCGTTTTCTGCGCGCAGTAAAAAATGTCTCTGTCAATGAGCCATTCTTCCAGGGCCATTTCCCTGGAAAACCGATTTTCCCGGGTGTGCTGATTCTGGAAGCAATGGCACAGGCAACAGGTATTCTGGCGTTTAAAAGCGTAGGAAAACTGGAACCGGGTGAGCTGTACTACTTCGCTGGTATTGACGAAGCGCGCTTCAAGCGCCCGGTCGTGCCTGGCGATCAAATGATCATGGAAGTCACTTTCGAAAAAACGCGCCGCGGCCTGACCCGTTTTAAAGGGGTTGCTCTGGTCGATGGTAAAGTAGTTTGCGAAGCAACGATGATGTGTGCTCGTAGCCGGGAGGCCTGATACGTGATTGATAAATCCGCCTTTGTGCATCCAACCGCCATTGTGGAAGAGGGCGCGTCAATTGGCGCGAACGCACACATTGGTCCTTTTTGTATCGTTGGACCCCATGTCGAAATTGGTGAGGGTACCGTACTGAAATCTCACGTTGTCGTGAATGGTCATACTAAAATTGGCCGCGATAATGAGATTTATCAGTTTGCCTCCATCGGCGAAGTTAACCAGGATTTGAAATATGCTGGCGAACCGACCCGTGTGGAAATCGGCGATCGTAACCGCATTCGCGAAAGCGTCACCATTCATCGTGGCACAGTCCAGGGCGGTGGATTGACGAAGGTGGGCAGCGACAACTTACTGATGATCAACGCGCACATTGCGCACGATTGTACGGTAGGTAACCGCTGTATTCTCGCCAACAACGCAACGCTGGCGGGTCACGTATCGGTTGACGACTTCGCGATCATCGGCGGCATGACCGCAGTCCATCAGTTCTGCATCATTGGTGCGCATGTGATGGTTGGCGGCTGCTCCGGTGTGGCGCAGGACGTCCCTCCTTATGTCATTGCGCAGGGTAACCACGCAACGCCGTTCGGTGTCAATATCGAAGGGCTGAAGCGCCGCGGATTCAGCCGTGAGGCGATTACCGCTATCCGCAATGCGTATAAGCTAATTTATCGTAGCGGTAAAACGCTCGATGAAGTGAAACCGGAAATTGCTGAACTAGCGGAAACATATCCGGAAGTGAAAGCCTTTACCGATTTCTTTGCACGCTCAACGCGCGGTCTGATTCGTTAATGACTGACCAGCGTCCATTAACGATTGCCCTGGTCGCCGGAGAAACCTCCGGCGATATCCTGGGGGCCGGTTTAATCCGCGCTCTGAAAGAACGTGTGCCCAACGCCCGCTTTGTTGGTGTTGCCGGGCCACGAATGCAGGCTGAAGGCTGCGAAGCCTGGTACGAAATGGAAGAACTGGCGGTGATGGGCATTGTTGAAGTGCTCGGTCGTCTGCGTCGCTTACTGCATATTCGTGCCGATCTGACAAAGCGTTTTGGCGAACTGAAGCCAGATGTTTTTGTTGGTATTGATGCGCCCGACTTCAATATTACTCTTGAAGGTAACCTCAAAAAGCAGGGTATCAAAACCATTCATTACGTCAGTCCATCCGTCTGGGCGTGGCGACAGAAACGCGTTTTCAAAATAGGCAGAGCCACCGATCTGGTGCTCGCATTTCTGCCTTTCGAAAAAGCGTTTTATGACAAATACAATGTACCGTGCCGCTTTATCGGTCATACCATGGCTGATGCCATGCCGTTAGATCCAGATAAAAATGGTGCCCGTGATGTGCTGGGGATCCCTTACGATACCCACTGTCTGGCATTGTTGCCGGGCAGCCGTGGTGCAGAAGTCGAAATGCTTAGTGCCGATTTCTTGAAAACTGCCCAGCTTTTGCGCCAGACATATCCGGATCTCGAAATCGTGGTGCCGCTGGTGAATGCCAAACGCCGCGAGCAGTTTGAACGCATCAAAGCTGAAGTCGCGCCAGACCTGTCGGTTCATTTGCTGGATGGAATGGGCCGTGAGGCGATGGTCGCCAGCGATGCGGCACTACTGGCGTCGGGGACGGCAGCCCTGGAGTGTATGCTGGCGAAATGCCCGATGGTGGTGGGATATCGCATGAAGCCTTTTACCTTCTGGTTGGCGAAGCGGCTGGTGAAAACTGATTATGTCTCGCTGCCAAATCTGCTGGCGGGCAGAGAGTTAGTCAAAGAGTTATTGCAGGAAGAGTGTGAGCCGCAAAAACTGGCTGCGGCGCTGTTACCGCTGTTGGCGAACGGGAAAACCAGCCACGCGATGCACGATACCTTCCGTGAACTGCATCAGCAGATCCGCTGCAATGCCGATGAGCAGGCGGCACAAGCCGTTCTGGAGTTAGCACAATGATCGAATTTGTTTATCCGCACATGCAGCTGGTTGCGGGTGTGGATGAAGTCGGACGCGGGCCGTTAGTTGGCGCGGTCGTCACCGCTGCGGTGATCCTTGACCCGGCGCGCCCGATTGCCGGGCTGAATGATTCCAAAAAGCTGAGCGAAAAACGCCGTCTGGCGCTCTATGAAGAGATCAAAGAGAAAGCGTTGAGCTGGAGTCTGGGCCGCGCGGAACCCCACGAAATCGACGAGCTGAACATTCTTCATGCGACCATGCTGGCGATGCAGCGTGCCGTCGCTGGGCTGCATATTGCGCCGGAATATGTGTTGATTGATGGTAACCGCTGCCCGAAATTACCGATGCCTGCGATGGCTGTGGTGAAAGGGGATAGCCGCGTACCAGAAATCAGTGCCGCGTCTATCCTGGCGAAAGTGACGCGTGACGCCGAAATGGCGGCGCTGGATATTGTTTTCCCGCAATATGGTTTTGCCCAACATAAAGGGTATCCAACCGCTTTTCATCTGGAAAAACTGGCTGAATATGGCGCGACTGAACATCATCGTCGCAGCTTTGGGCCTGTCAAACGCGCACTGGGACTTGCGTCCTGATTCTTGTGTCGAGATTAAGTAAACCGGAATCTGAAGATGTCTGAACCACGTTTCGTACACCTGCGGGTGCACAGCGACTACTCGATGATCGATGGCTTGGCCAAAACCGCACCGCTGGTAAAAAAGGCGGCGGCGTTGGGTATGCCAGCACTGGCGATCACCGATTTCACCAACCTTTGCGGTCTGGTGAAGTTCTACGGAGCGGGACATGGCGCAGGGATTAAGCCTATCGTCGGGGCAGATTTTAATGTCCAGTGCGACCTGCTGGGTGATGAGTTAACCCACCTGACGGTACTGGCGGCGAACAATACCGGCTATCAGAATCTGGCGTTGCTGATCTCAAAAGCGTATCAGCGCGGGTACGGTGCCGCCGGGCCGATCATCGATCGCGACTGGCTTATCGAATTAAACGAAGGGTTGATCCTTCTTTCCGGCGGGCGCATGGGCGACGTCGGACGCAGTCTTTTGCGTGGTAACAGCGCGCTGGTAGATGAGTGTGTCGCGTTTTATGAAGAACACTTCCCGGATCGCTATTTTCTCGAGCTGATCCGCACCGGCAGGCCGGATGAAGAAAGCTATCTGCACGCGGCGGTGGAACTGGCGGAAGCGCGCGGTTTGCCCGTCGTGGCGACTAACGATGTGCGCTTTATCGACAGCAGCGACTTTGACGCACACGAAATCCGCGTCGCGATCCACGACGGCTTTACCCTCGACGATCCTAAACGCCCGCGTAACTATTCGCCGCAGCAATATATGCGTAGCGAAGAGGAGATGTGCGAGCTGTTTGCCGACATCCCAGAAGCCCTTGCCAACACCGTTGAGATCGCCAAACGCTGTAACGTAACTGTGCGTCTTGGTGAATACTTCCTGCCGCAGTTCCCGACCGGGGACATGAGCACCGAAGATTATCTGGTCAAGCGTGCAAAAGAAGGCCTGGAAGAGCGTCTGGCATTTTTATTCCCTGACGAGGAAGAACGTCTTAAACGCCGCCCGGAATATGACGAACGTCTGGAGACTGAACTTCAGGTTATCAACCAGATGGGCTTCCCGGGCTACTTCCTCATCGTTATGGAATTTATCCAGTGGTCGAAAGATAACGGCGTACCGGTAGGGCCAGGCCGTGGCTCCGGTGCGGGTTCACTGGTGGCCTACGCGCTGAAAATCACCGACCTCGATCCGCTGGAATTTGACCTGCTGTTCGAACGTTTCCTTAACCCGGAACGTGTCTCCATGCCTGACTTCGACGTTGACTTCTGTATGGAGAAACGCGATCAGGTTATCGAACACGTGGCGGACATGTACGGTCGTGATGCGGTATCGCAGATTATCACCTTCGGTACGATGGCGGCGAAAGCGGTGATCCGCGACGTAGGCCGCGTGCTGGGGCATCCGTACGGCTTTGTCGACCGTATCTCGAAACTGATCCCGCCCGATCCGGGGATGACGCTGGCGAAAGCGTTTGAAGCCGAGCCGCAGCTGCCGGAAATCTACGAAGCGGATGAAGAAGTTAAGGCGCTGATCGACATGGCGCGCAAACTGGAAGGGGTCACCCGTAACGCCGGTAAGCACGCCGGTGGGGTGGTTATCGCGCCGACCAAAATTACCGATTTTGCGCCGCTTTATTGCGATGAAGAGGGCAAACATCCGGTCACCCAGTTTGATAAAAGCGACGTTGAATACGCCGGACTGGTGAAGTTCGACTTCCTTGGTTTGCGTACGCTCACCATCATCAACTGGGCGCTGGAGATGATCAACAAGCGGCGGGCGAAGAATGGCGAGCCACCGCTGGATATCGCCGCGATCCCGCTGGATGACAAGAAAAGCTTCGACATGCTGCAACGCTCGGAAACCACGGCGGTATTCCAGCTTGAATCGCGCGGCATGAAGGACCTGATCAAGCGTCTGCAACCTGACTGCTTCGAAGATATGATCGCACTGGTGGCACTGTTCCGCCCTGGTCCGTTGCAGTCAGGGATGGTGGATAACTTTATCGACCGTAAACATGGTCGTGAAGAGATCTCCTATCCGGACGTGCAGTGGCAGCATGAAAGCCTGAAATCGGTACTGGAGCCAACCTACGGCATTATCTTGTATCAGGAACAGGTCATGCAGATTGCCCAGGTGCTTTCTGGTTATACCCTCGGTGGCGCGGATATGCTGCGCCGTGCGATGGGTAAGAAAAAGCCGGAAGAGATGGCTAAGCAGCGTTCTGTATTTGCTGAAGGTGCAGAAAAGAACGGAATCAACGCCGAACTGGCGATGAAAATCTTCGACCTGGTGGAGAAATTCGCGGGTTACGGATTTAACAAATCGCACTCTGCGGCCTATGCTTTGGTGTCATATCAAACGTTATGGCTGAAAGCGCACTATCCGGCGGAGTTTATGGCGGCGGTAATGACCGCCGATATGGACAACACCGAGAAGGTGGTGGGCCTGGTGGATGAGTGCTGGCGGATGGGGCTGAAAATCCTGCCACCAGATATAAACTCCGGTCTTTACCATTTCCACGTCAACGACGACGGCGAAATCGTGTATGGTATTGGCGCCATCAAAGGGGTAGGTGAAGGTCCGATTGAGGCCATCATCGAAGCCCGTAATAAAGGCGGCTACTTCCGCGAACTGTTTGATCTCTGCGCCCGTACCGACACCAAAAAGTTAAACCGGCGGGTGCTGGAAAAACTGATCATGTCCGGGGCGTTTGACCGTCTTGGGCCACACCGCGCGGCGCTGATGAACTCGCTGGGTTATGCGTTAAAAGCGGCAGATCAACACGCGAAAGCGGAAGCTATCGGTCAGGCCGATATGTTCGGCGTGCTGGCCGAAGAGCCGGAACAAATTGAACAATCCTACGCCAGCTGCCAACCGTGGCCGGAGCAGGTGGTATTAGATGGGGAACGTGAAACGTTAGGCCTGTACCTGACCGGACACCCTATCAACCAGTATTTAAAAGAGATTGAGCGTTATGTCGGAGGCGTAAGGCTGAAAGACATGCACCCGACAGAACGTGGTAAAGTCATCACGGCTGCGGGGCTCGTTGTTGCCGCGCGGGTTATGGTCACCAAGCGCGGCAATCGTATCGGTATCTGCATGCTGGATGACCGTTCCGGGCGGCTGGAAGTGATGTTGTTTACTGACGCCCTGGATAAATACCAGCAATTGCTGGAAAAAGACCGCATACTTATCGTCAGCGGACAGGTCAGCTTTGATGACTTCAGCGGTGGGCTTAAAATGACCGCTCGCGAAGTGATGGATATTGACGAAGCCCGGGAAAAATATGCTCGCGGGCTTGCTATCTCGCTGACGGACAGGCAAATTGATGACCAGCTTTTAAACCGACTCCGTCAGTCTCTGGAACCCCACCGCTCTGGGACAATTCCAGTACATCTCTACTATCAGAGGGCGGATGCACGCGCGCGGTTGCGTTTTGGCGCGACGTGGCGTGTCTCTCCGAGCGATCGTTTATTAAACGATCTCCGTGGCCTCATTGGTTCGGAGCAGGTGGAACTGGAGTTTGACTAATACAGGAATACTATGAGTCTGAATTTCCTTGATTTTGAACAGCCGATTGCAGAGCTGGAAGCGAAAATCGATTCTCTGACTGCGGTTAGCCGTCAGGATGAGAAACTGGATATTAACATCGATGAAGAAGTGCATCGTCTGCGTGAAAAAAGCGTAGAACTGACGCGTAAAATCTTCGCCGATCTCGGTGCATGGCAGATTGCGCAACTGGCACGCCATCCGCAGCGTCCTTATACCCTGGATTACGTTCGCCTGGCATTTGATGAATTTGACGAACTGGCTGGCGACCGTGCGTATGCAGACGATAAAGCTATCGTCGGTGGTATCGCCCGTCTCGATGGTCGTCCGGTGATGATCATTGGTCATCAAAAAGGTCGTGAAACCAAAGAAAAAATTCGCCGTAACTTTGGTATGCCAGCGCCAGAAGGTTACCGCAAAGCACTGCGTCTGATGCAAATGGCTGAACGCTTTAAGATGCCTATCATCACCTTTATCGACACCCCGGGGGCTTATCCTGGCGTGGGCGCAGAAGAGCGTGGTCAGTCTGAAGCCATTGCACGCAACCTGCGTGAAATGTCTCGCCTTGGCGTACCGGTAGTTTGTACGGTTATCGGTGAAGGTGGTTCTGGCGGTGCGCTGGCGATTGGCGTGGGCGATAAAGTGAATATGCTGCAATACAGCACCTATTCCGTTATCTCGCCGGAAGGTTGTGCGTCCATTCTGTGGAAGAGCGCCGACAAAGCGCCGCTGGCGGCTGAAGCGATGGGTATCATCGCTCCGCGTCTGAAAGAGCTGAAACTGATCGACTCCATCATCCCGGAACCGCTGGGCGGCGCTCACCGTAACCCGGAAGCGATGGCGGCATCGTTGAAAGCGCAACTGCTGGCGGATCTGGCCGATCTCGATGTGTTAAGCACTGAAGATTTAAAAAATCGTCGTTATCAGCGCCTGATGAGCTACGGTTACGCGTAATTCGCAAAAGTTCTGAAAAAGGGTCACTTCGGTGG
>NZ_JBQZXC010000011.1:0-50433 GCF_053555815.1 Shigella sp. SIG6
TCATTTGCATGAGTTATCTTTGGTGATAATAACATTATTATAATACTGAACAGCATCATAACAAGAAATATAACATTCCAGTTATAATATTCAATAATCAATGCGCCGCCGAGAGGTGCTACTAATGGTATTACTGCGCTTACAGATGATATATCAGAAAGCGCCCGTTTTAGTTTTAATGGAGGGTGATCTTACCCACCAATAGTGGACACAGGACTAAGTGAGTAAACTCTCAACCAGAGGTGACTCATGACAAAACCAGTATCAATCAGCAAGAAGCCCCGTAAACAACATACGCCTGAATTTCATAACGAAGCCCTGAAACTCGCTGAACGCATCGGTGTGGCCGCCGCAGCCCGTGAACTCAGCCTGTATGAATCTCAGCTTTATGCCTGGCGCAGTAAACAGCAGCAACAAATGAGTTCGTCAGAGCGCGAAAGCGAACTGGCCGCTGAAAATGTCCGCCTTAAACGACAACTGGCGGAGCAGGCTGAGGAACTGTCCATCCTCCAAAAGGCCGCGACATACTTCGCGAAGCGCCTGAAATGAAGTATGTCTTTATCGAAAATCATCGGGCAGAGTTCAGCATCAAAGCGATGTGTCGTGTACTTCGGGTTGCCCGCAGCGGCTGGTATGTCTGGCTCAGGCGTCGTCACCAGATGAGCCTGCGCCAACAGTTTCGGCTCACCTGCGATGCCGCTGTCCATAAGGCATTCTTTGAGGCAAAGCAGCGATACGGTGCTCCCCGCCTTGCTGACGAACTGCCGGAGTTCAATATTAAAACCATTGCCGCCAGCCTGCGTCGTCAGGGGCTGCGGGCGAAAGCCAGCCGGAAGTTCAGCCCGGTCAGCTACCGTGCACATGGCCTGCCCGTATTGGAGAATCTGCTGGAGCAGGACTTCAGCGCCAGTGGCCCGAAACCAGAAGTGGGCGGGTGACATCACGTACTTGCGTACCGATGAGGGCTGGTTGTATCTCGCAGTAGTCATCGACCTGAGGTCACGCGCCGTCATTGGCTGGTCGATGTCACCGCGAATGACAGCACAACTGGCCTGTGATGCACTGCAAATGGCGTTGTGGCGGAGAAGACGCCCGGAAAGCGTCATTGTTCATACGGACCGTGGTGGTCAATACTGTTCAGGGGATTATCAGGCAATGCTGAAGCAACACAACCTGCGTGGCAGTATGAGTGCGAAAGGCTACTGTTATGACAATGCCTGTGTGGAAAGCTTCTTTCATTCGCTGAAGGTGGAATGTATCCACGGGGAACGCTTTAGCAGCCGGGAAATAATGCGGGCAACGGTGTTTAATTATATCGAGTGTGATTACAATCGCTGGCGTCGTCACAGTGCCTGTGGCGGTCTCAGCCCGGAACAATTTGAAAACCATAATCTCGCTTAGGGCCGTGTCCACATTACGTGGGTAGGATCAGTATGGGTCGTCTTGTATTTGTCATACTGCCCAATCTCACCAATCGAAAATGCTCCTTTTGGCAAAGGTTCAAGCAGGTCTCTGGGAATGGAGGTCGCTGGCGTCGGATATAAAAAACCCTCACGGCTTAGCAAGGCTGGCGTCACTATCGGTGTAACAATATCAGGCGTGCCTGCGGAACGGTCCTTACCATGCTGCAGTAACTGGAAATAAACTTTTGGGCGTAAGATGACATTGACAGTTTCGACATCGTCTTTTTCTCCCTTAAAAAATTTATTGACAATCGCTTCGTCAAGACGTCCCGCCGCTATCCCATGCCAGTGAGTGAAATTTTGGGCGTCTTTCCGTTCAAAACAGCCCTTTCCTGACTCAGCATCTGCAAGCGAGTTGCGCCAGTATGAGGCAAACCTTAAAGCATTTTCATCCATTACCAGTCCTGTGACTCAATGAAATCCATTGATTTATCGAATATAAAACCACCGTATGGACAACTATTGTCCATATTAAAAAAGTTGGATGCAATGTTTTGTTTATAATTCGATATCAAATGTACTGGTTGTACGAGGTTCAGAACACAAGCACATTCAACAGTACGTCAGGACTATTGATTTCATAACAGCGAATACAATTTTTTACTGTTTATAATGGCTGCCTGTGTTGGACGGGGATACCAGTTCAACCGAAAACGCCAGAGGAGGGGATTACCCGCTGGCAGGGTAATCACTTGGGGAAGGAACACAGTGTTATTATTGGATAATAAATTATTACTTGTTTTAAAGTTACACTAATGCAATATCTACTGATACTGGATGCTTGAATGTTTCATCCCTGCTGCGGAAAAGGGCAATATCCAGGGCCAGATATATTCACCGTTCATATTTCTGCATTTCTGTACAATTTCCTCAGAAAGTGTCTTGTCAATTCTTTTCCACAGGTGCTCCTGCTGTCTTAAAATACTTTCGCATATTTCGAAATCATCTTCCTGAATCAGCATTTCGGCGCATTTAATGATTTCTGATCGTTCATGCAGCACGGAGGAATGGTTATAGAGCCAGTTTACAAACAGCAATGCTTCCGGATATTGTCCCCATAATGGTGAGTATGTTGCATAGTAATCTTCTGCCGTATCCAGAGAGCCGGAGAAGTCATGCCACACAGCAAGTGGAAATGGATGCAGATTTCCGCACAGCATTTCTGCGATGTAAGTGTTTGTGGCAAAGCCATGGCGAAAAGCTGTGGCGGCCTTAACATGTTCCCCGTTCAGAAAATGCAGGAGACCGAGTTCATACCAGTAAGGTGAAAATTCATCAGCATGCTCTTTCAGTACACTGAAGGCTCGCTCATGATCGCCGGTGCGTAACAGCTCTGAACCCAACAACCAGCGAGCCCCCTGATTATCTTCAGGATTGTATGCCAGTATTTTATCAGTGAGCATAACCGCATCCTGATGGCGCTGTAAGTGCACATTTGCGAGAATTGCTGCATAAAGCGCGCGCAGATAAGGCCGGTTTTCGGGATGCATCCAGATTATTTCACCACAGAAACTTTCCGGGATGATACGATTACCTGCCGCCAGTCCTTTAAGAGCGGCGTTCAGTGCCTTACGCGGGGCATTCTGTTCCAGAAATGCATATGCCAGATGAGCGTGTATATCAATAAAGTCCGGCTCCCGTTGAGCAAGGCGTCGGAGTTTGTTGATGTAACTCGTCTCGCTGATTTCATCAGCGTCGTATGCATCAAGCACTTCTTCAAACTCCCCCAGCAATGGGCCAAACCAGGTATCCGGAAATACGAAATAACCCTTGTTATCGTGCACTTCAAAGCATAATCTATCGTTCATTTTCTGAGCCTGTAAAACATGTGATGATATAGTCTGAGAGCATAAAAGTTGAGATTCTGTGTATCAAGTCCTGTCTTGGCACCGAATGAATATTGCTTACGAAGCCCCTTCATGCTTTCCTTGAGAACAATAATTTTATCTTTATGTGAATCTCATTTTTTATAATGATGTCAGATGATTGAAATGCTAAATTATATCTGAATCAACTTTTCCTTTGCTAAAGGTATCGAAATAACTGCAAGGCTGTATTTTGTAATTGCCAATTTAAAAATGTCAATTTGTTTTTAATTATGTTTTTGTAATAAGTTTGAAGACGCAAAAAAATAATATAATAACAAAAATCCTCCAGCCTTGTAGGCCAGAGGATAAAATACTTAATTGAGGAAAACATCAGGGAAAAGTATTTCTGACTTAACTTTCCCGGCTGGAGAGTGAATCAATGTAATCAGCGTACCATTGCATCATTTCACGGCGGCCATCGAGATACAGGGCATGATTATAGGTACCCCTGATGGAATTTTTATCCACATGAGCTAACTGCATTTCAATCCAGGCGGAATTAAAGCCTTGTTCATGCAGAATTGTACTCATGGTGTGTCTGAAACCGTGCCCTGTGAGTCTTCCCTTATATCCAAGTAATTCAATTACTTGGTTAATGCTTTCCTTACTAATTGGTTTGCGGGGATCATTTCTACCGATAAAGACTAGGGGATGATGTTTTGAGATTGGTTCAAGCTGCTTAAATAGCATAATGACCTGCTCAGAGAGCGGCACAATATGAGGTCGCTTCATCTTCATTACTTCTGCCGGGATCTCCCACAATTTTGTCTCAAAATCGATATCTTCCCAGCGTGCAAAACGCAGTTCTTGTGTTCGTACGCCGGTTAACATAATGATCTGAGTAGCTGTCTTAGTGATTATACTTCCGGTATAACCCGCCAGATCGTTGAGGAAGTGGGGAAGTTCATTAGCAGTAAGAAAGGGAAAATGTACTTTTTTCGGTGTAGCTAAAGCACTGGCAAGATCGGGGGCTGGGTTATAGTCTGCCCGGCCAGTAACAATTGCATAGCGGAACACCTCACCACAGCGCTGGCGGACCTTGCGCATTTTCTCCAGAGCTCCACGTTTTTCCATTTTACGCAGTGCTTCCAGTAACTCCATTGGTTTGATTTCGGCAATAGGGCGCTTGCCAATGTAGGGAAAAATGTCTTTTTCAAAGGTATCAATGATTTCATCACGATAGCGTAATGACCACCGATCAGCTTTTAACTGGTGCCATTCGCGAGCAATAGCCTCGAACGTATTTTTCAGACTCATTTGCTGCGCGATTTTTTCTTCCTTTTTTGCCTCCCCTGGATCGCCTCCAGCAGCGAGGAGTTTCCTGGCTTCACTTCGTTTCTCGCGAGCATCGGCTAGCGTTACATCGGGGTATACGCCAATAGAAAGCATCTTTTCTTTACCAGCAAAGCGGTACTTCATGCGCCAGTATTTAGAACCATTAGTGTTAATCAGTAGATACATACCGCCGCCATCAGCAAGCTTATAGGGTTTGTCTTTGGGTTTTGCGGTTTTCACTTTGATATCGGTTAATGCCATGACATCCTCCGGCTTTTGATGAATTCATGTTCCTGAGGGGGATTTCTGCCAGTAACTAACCTGATACCCCCAATACACCCCTTGTATAACAAAGATATTGTTAAAAGCCGTTGTTATGTATCACATTTTTCCTATTATGGGGGTGCTTGTATTTCAATAGGAAATAACACCCCCTAAAGTACCCCCAAAAGAAACTTGATACGGGGTGAAGTAGGTTGACCTCAGGATACAAATAAATACTGATATACAAGGGATTAGAAGAGATTTATTGACATTGGGAGAGTTCAGAAGAGGTAAACTGGCGGAAGATCACAGGAGTCGAACCTGCCCGGGACCGCTGGCGGCCCCAACTGGATTTGAAGTCCAGCCGCCTCACCGGAGACGACGATCTTCCGCGCCTCGATTGCTACATGGAGGCGGGGCGCATTATAGCTACTTCCTTGAGTTTCTACATCCCCCAGATCAGTTTTTTCCGCCTAATAAACGCAGCGTATTATCACGAAAGCATTATAATTTATATAAAACCCATATTTTACAATGATATATGAGCGGAATTAACGCTACCACGATCACATAAAACAAGAATCATAAATTAATAACCAGATATCGGAATATTCGCTCTCACAGGGATGGTTTACAAAATGCGTTATCGGTCTCAGCACCCCTATAGCATCAAGGAAAAGCAGATGAGGAGTGAAGTGTTGTCCGTTAAAGAGAAAATTGGTTATGGCATGGGAGACGCCGCCAGCCACATTATTTTCGATAACGTAATGTTATATATGATGTTCTTTTATACCGATATTTTTGGCATTCCTGCCGGATTTGTCGGAACCATGTTTTTGGTCGCTCGTGCACTGGATGCGATTTCCGATCCTTGCATGGGGTTGTTGGCCGATCGAACGCGCTCTCGCTGGGGTAAATTTCGTCCGTGGGTACTGTTTGGCGCACTGCCATTCGGGATCGTCTGTGTACTGGCCTATAGCACGCCAGATCTCAGTATGAACGGCAAAATGATCTATGCAGCAATTACTTACACCCTAACTTACCTTACTTTATACCGTCGTCAATATCCCTTACTGCGCATTGGGTGGTGTAATCACCAATGACCCGACTCAGCGTATCTCGCTGCAATCCTGGCGTTTTGTGCTGGCGACCGCGGGAGGCATGCTTTCTACTGTTCTGATGATGCCACTGGTTAATTTAATTGGCGGTGATAATAAACCACTCGGTTTCTAGGGCGGTATCGTGGTCCTTTCCGTGGTGGCATTCATGATGCTGGCATTTTGTTTCTTCACCACTAAAGAACGCGTTGAAGCACCACCTACAACAACGTCTATGCGGGAAGATTTACATGATATCTGGCAAAACGACCAGTGGCGGATTGTCGGTTTACTAACCATTTTCAATATCCTGGCGGTGTGCGTACGCGGTGGGGCGATGATGTATTACGTCACATGGATTTTGGGCACGCCGGAAGTGTTTGTCGCTTTTCTCACCACTTATTGCGTGGGTAACCTGATTGGTTCCGCACTGGCAAAACCTCTGACCGACTGGAAATGTAAAGTCACTATCTTCTGGTGGACGAACGCCCTGCTGGCAGTGATTAGCCTCGCGATGTTCTTTGTTCCCATGCAGGCCAGCATCACTATGTTTGTCTTCATCTTCGTGATTGGTGTGTTGCATCAACTGGTGACACCTATCCAGTGGGTAATGATGTTCGATACCGTCGACTACGGCGAGTGGTGCAATGGTAAACGCCTGACCGGGATCAGTTTTGCTGGCACGCTATTTGTGCTCAAACTGGGGTTGGCCTTCGGCGGCGCTCTTATCGGCTGGATGCTGGCTTATGGCGGATATGATGCGGCAGAAAAAGCGCAGAACAGCGCCACGATTAGCATCATTATTGCGCTATTCACGATTGTTCCGGCGATCTGTTATTTGCTGAGCGCGATTATCGCTAAACGCTACTACTCACTCACGACGCACAATCTGAAAACCGTTATGGAACAGCTGGCTCAGGGTAAACGCCGTTGCCAGCAACAATTCACCTCTCAAGAAGTGCAGAACTAAGGAACGGCAATGAAAATTAGCGATGGAAACTGGTTGATTCAACCTGGCCTCAATTTGATTCACCCGCTTCAGGTATTCGAGGTTGAACAGCAGGATAATGAAATGGTGGTCTATGCTGCCCCCCGTGATGTGCGTGAACGTACCTGGCAGCTTGATACGCCTTTATTTACGCTGCGCTTTTTCTCCCCACAGGAAGGTATTGTCGGTGTGCGGATTGAGCATTTTCAGGGGGCGCTGAATAACGGTCCTCATTATCCGCTCAATATTTTGCAGGACGTGAAGGTCACAATCGAAAACACAGAACGTTATGCTGAGTTTAAAAGTGGCAACTTAAGCGCGCGTGTCAGCAAAGGTGAGTTCTGGTCACTGGATTTTCTGCGCAACGGCGAACGTATTACCGGTAGTCAGGTGAAAAATAATGGCTACGTGCAGGACACGAATAATCAACGCAATTATATGTTTGAGCGGCTTGATCTTGGCGTTGGCGAAACAGTTTACGGTCTGGGAGAGCGCTTTACTGCCCTGGTGCGCAATGGCCAGACGGTAGAGACCTGGAACCGGGACGGCGGCACAAGTACTGAACAGGCGTATAAAAATATCCCGTTCTACATGACTAACCGTGGTTATGGGGTACTGGTCAATCATCCCCAGTGTGTCTCTTTTGAAGTGGGATCGGAGAAAGTCTCCAAAGTGCAGTTCAGCGTTGAGAGTGAATATCTCGAATACTTTGTTATCGACGGCCCGACGCCGAAAGCGGTACTTGATCGTTATACCCGCTTTACTGGTCGTCCGGCGCTGCCGCCCCCGTGGTCCTTCGGCCTGTGGCTAACCACTTCATTTACCACCAACTACGACGAAGCGACGGTAAACAGCTTTATCGATGGTATGGCGGAACGCAATCTGCCGCTGCATGTTTTCCACTTTGACTGTTTCTGGATGAAAGCCTTCCAGTGGTGCGATTTTGAGTGGGACCCGCTGACTTTCCCTGACCCGGAAGGGATGATCCGCCGCCTGAAAGCGAAAGGGCTGAAAATCTGCGTCTGGATTAACCCCTATATCGGTCAAAAATCCCCCGTCTTTAAAGAGTTACAAGAGAAAGGCTATTTACTCAAACGCCCGGACGGTTCGCTATGGCAGTGGGATAAATGGCAGCCAGGTCTGGCGATTTATGACTTTACCAATCCGGATGCCTGCAAATGGTACGCCGACAAACTGAAAGGTCTGGTCGCGATGGGCGTTGATTGCTTTAAGACCGACTTTGGCGAACGTATCCCAACTGATGTTCAGTGGTTTGACGGTTCCGATCCGCAGAAAATGCATAACCATTATGCGTACATCTACAACGAACTGGTGTGGAACGTGCTCAAGGACACCGTTGGTGAGGAAGAAGCTGTCTTGTTTGCCCGCTCGGCCTCCGTCGGTGCGCAGAAATTCCCGGTACACTGGGGTGGCGATTGTTACGCTAACTACGAATCAATGGCGGAAAGCCTGCGCGGTGGTTTGTCTATTGGCCTTTCAGGTTTTGGCTTCTGGAGCCACGATATCGGCGGCTTTGAAAATACCGCTCCGGCGCACGTTTACAAACGCTGGTGCGCGTTTGGTTTGCTCTCCAGCCATAGCCGTTTACACGGTAGCAAATCTTATCGTGTGCCGTGGGCCTACGATGATGAGTCCTGTGATGTGGTGCGCTTCTTCACGCAACTGAAATGCCGCATGATGCCGTATCTGTATCGTGAAGCTGCGCGTGCGAACGCGCGGGGTACGACGATGATGCGGGCCATGATGATGGAGTTCCCGGACGATCCGGCTTGTGATTACCTTGACCGTCAATACATGTTAGGCGACAACGTGATGGTTGCGCCGGTGTTCACTGAAGCGGGCGATGTGCAGTTCTACCTGCCGGAAGGTCGCTGGACACACCTGTGGCACAACGATGAACTCGACGGTAGTCGCTGGCATAAACAGCAGCACGGCTTCCTGAGTCTGCCCGTTTATGTGCGTGATAACACTCTACTGGCGCTGGGCAACAACGATCAACGTCCCGATTACGTGTGGCACGAAGGCACGGCATTCCACCTCTTTAATCTGCAAGACGGGCATGAAGCCGTCTGTGAAGTGCCCGCTGCTGACGGATCGGTGATCTTTACTTTAAAAGCAGCACGTACTGGCAACACGATTACTGTGACTGGTGCGGGCGAGGCGAAGAACTGGACGCTGTGCTTGCGCAATGTTGTGAAAGTAAATGGTCTGCAAGGCGGTTCGCAGGCTGAAAGTGAGCAGGGGCTGGTGGTGACGCCTCAAGGGAATGCGCTGACAATTACGTTGTAATCTATTGACGGAATGCCGGGTACGTCTGAGTCGTACCCGGCGAGATTGATGTTTACCGCACCGGCTCCGTCGATGTAACTTCACCGCTGGAAACGACGCCCGCATTCATGGTTTGAGTCACTTGCTGCTTTGCGGCGTTCACGGCATGCAATTGCCCGCTAACCGTAGGTTTCAGCGGGGCATTGGCCTGAATATCTCCACTGGCGGTAAGCTGAATATTGCCGTCGCCAGTCAACGGTAATTCGGGCCATCCCCATTGTTGCAAAATATTCACCGGCACACCGCGTCCATTCAGGCTGATATGGGTCTGACGTTGTGGCGTTTGTGAAACACTTGCGGTGGCTTCCAGAATGCCTTTTTCAGTAAATGCACTCAGTTCGCTGATATTCACCGTGCTGCTGTTGGCGGTCAGCGCCAGCGACGGGCGACGAACATCAACACGATTGAATGTCGCGGCGGCGGCATTCAGATTCGCCGAGCCACTCCAGACGCCCCATTTATGATCGGTAACCAGCGTCAGGTTGGCACCGTAACCATCGAGCGCGGTGAGCTGCCACGGGAAGTCAGGGTCGATATCAATGATCAGATTGCGGCTGGCGCTAAATCTCTTCAGTTGCAGGCTGTTTAACCAACCGGGTGTCGTTTCCATCCACAACTGTTGCCAGTTTTTCGGCAAGGTATATTCCAGCCCGGCAATTGCCGCATCATCAAGGATCAACGTTTTACCGTCACGCAGCCAGTTCCCTGACGTTCTGACCATACCCCCTTCCCAGCGGCTGGTGAACTGGCGCAGCGCTACGCCCTGCGGGGAAAATTCCGCGTTTATAATCGGGTCAAATAAATGCAGCGAACCATAAATGAACTCGCTGGCGTTCATCGACAGTTTGCCTTCCTGTGTCTGCCAGTCATCTTTACTGAAGGTCATGTTGCGCAAGCTGAGATCGAGGTCGGTCACCGCCCAGTCCGGACCTTGCAGACGAGCATCGATGACTTCCAAGCGACCAATCTGCAACGACGGGACAGAGCGTAATGGCGCAAAGAAGTCGGTTAGCGATTTTTCGCTTTGTAGACGGATATCCGCCATGCGCAGATTTTCCACTTGCCAGCTGCCGTCGGCGTTACGCTGCGCGTTTCCGGTTAATGTCCCGTGGGCGATGTCGGCACCCAGGTTAGTCAGCGTAACGCGATCGTTATCAATACTGCCTTCAATCAGTACATTGGTGGCAGGAACATCATTGAGCGAAAGCGATCCGGCACTAAACTGAATCTGCGCCTTCGTACCCAGCACTTTACCGGCTTCTGGTGACCACGGAACCACGCCGCCATTTACCCGCTGCGCGCTCAGTTTCCATTCGCTATTCGGGCTATTAAACGCCATATCACGCAGTTGCAGACGATCGGCTTTGAACGGTAGCGGCGCGGTCTGGTCGGTGAGATTCAGCGTCCCGTTTTCCAGCAGGATGGTATCGACATGGCGTGGTTCGGTCAGTTGGCGACTGCTTAGCGCAATGTCGACACTTTTTGCCACCAGGGGCGCGGGCTGACCATCACGACCAAACGTGACATTCTCCAGCACGATATGAGATGGCGCGGAAAAACGGTGATCCATCGCCCCGAAGGCCAGATGATAGTCGCTATTCTCGGAAACCCATGCGCTGATATGTTCTGCTCCCCAGCGGGTTTGCAGAAGAAAATAGAGGCCAGCGATCACCACTAACAGAGCGATGAGAATGTAGAGAAGCAGCTTCCCAATAAATTTCATGGTCTTCCATCCCGTGAAATGCACATAAGGGAGTTATGCACGATTTACGCGCAATCCTCAAGGCGGGAATGGTGAAAGAGGTGAGACTGCGGCGGTAATTATCTTACCGCCGCCAGTGAATTACTGTTTTTCTGGTGGGAAAATCAGATTCAGCACGATGGCAGTAATACCGCCCGCGGCGATCCCGGAGGAGAGCAGGTTTTTCAGCCATTCAGGGGCAAACTGCAAAATCAGCGGCTGCTGAGACACGCCCAGACCAACCGCCAGCGACAGCGCGATAATCAGAATCGCCCGACGGTTCAGCGGCTCACAAGAAACGATACGCACACCGGAGGCGGCGATGGTGCCAAACATTACAAGCGTTGCGCCGCCCAGAACCGGTTCTGGAATGTGTTGTACAAAACCGCTCACTGCCGGGAACAGACCCAGCACGATCAACATCAGCGCGACGACAAAACCGACATAGCGGCTGGCAACACCAGTCAACTGGATCACTCCGTTGTTTTGCCCGAAGCAGGAGTTCGGGAAGGTGTTAAACACCGCCGAAACAAACGAGTTCAGGCCGTTTGCCAGCACGCCGCCTTTCAGGCGTTTCATGTACAGCGGACCGGACACTGGCTGTTCGGAAACGTCAGAGGTCGCCGTGATATCGCCAATGGTTTCCAGCGAAGTGATCATAAAGACCAGCATCAGCGGCAGCAGCAGACTCCATTCAATGCCAAGACCGTAATAGAGCGGCGTTGGCACCATAATCAGTTCTTGCGTCATCGGTTCGTTGCTTTCTGGCAACATGCCCATAAACCACGCCAGCGCATATCCGGCCGCCATCGCAATTACCAGTGAGGCCACGCGTAAGTAAGGGTTACGTTGACGGTTAAGCAGGATAATTAAGGCTAAAACCACGCCTGCCAGCAGCAGATTTTTCGGTGCGCCGAAGGTGTTATCGCTCATGGCTGCGTAACCGCCGCCAATGGAGGTCAGCCCCACCTGAATTAGCGACAGGCCGATAATCATCACCACAACGCCAGAAACCAGCGGCGTAATAATGCGGCGCGCCAGATGCAGAACGCGGGAGATCACCATCTCGGTGCAACTTGCCAGCATCAACGTGCCGAACAAAGCCGCCATCATGGTAGGAACATCAGCACCACCGGTTTTCAGCGCGGTACCGCCCATAATCAGCGGGGCAACAAAGTTGAAGCTGGTGCCCTGAATAGACAACAGCCCGGAGCCAACCGGACCCCAGGCCTTAATTTGAATAATCGATGCCACACCGGAGGCAAACAGCGACATACTAATAATGTGTTGCGTGTCTTGTGCCGGTAAACCCAGCGCCTGGCAGATTAATAGCGCTGGCGTGATCACCGCAACGAACATCGCCAGCAGATGCTGACAGGCGGCAAACAGGGTTTGAGGAAGCGGCGGACGATCTTCAAGACGGTAAATCAGTTCGCTGTTTTGAGTCTGCGCAACCGGTTGCGCATTTTCTGACTCGAGGGTGGAAACAGACATCGAAAACAATCCCGTGGTAGCAAAGCGGGCATTTTAGCTGACCGAAAGAGAAAAGCAAACGTTTGCCACATCCTCATCTAAATATTTAAATGAGATAAATGCACTTTTTTATATAACTTTTGGTATTTTTCTGCTTAAAATCCATGCCATTTGTTCATTAACAGCTGAGAATTTGACCCAGGAAAGCATAACTCGATACCCGTCATAGTTCATGAAGTTGCCACTGCGCGATGAAGTATGACGAGTATGAAAGAGTGATGCGGATACAAAGGAGTAACTATGTTTCATCTCGATACTTTAGCAACGCTTGTTGCCGCAACGCTGACGTTGCTGCTCGGGCGTAAGTTGGTCCATTCCGTCTCCTTTTTGAAGAAATACACCATACCGGAACCTGTTGCGGGTGGTTTGTTGGTGGCGCTGGCGCTACTAGTACTGAAAAAAAGCATGGGCTGGGAAGTCAACTTTGATATGTCCCTGCGCGATCCGTTAATGCTGGCTTTCTTCGCCACCATTGGCCTGAACGCCAACATTGCCAGTTTGCGTGCCGGTGGGCGTGTGGTTGGCATCTTCTTGATTGTGGTTGTTGGTCTGTTGGTGATGCAAAATGCCATTGGCATTGGTATGGCTAGCCTGTTAGGGCTTGATCCGCTGATGGGGCTGTTGGCCGGTTCTATTACGCTTTCCGGCGGTCACGGTACGGGCGCTGCGTGGAGTAAATTGTTCATTGAACGTTATGGCTTCACCAATGCGACGGAAGTGGCGATGGCCTGTGCAACGTTCGGTCTGGTGCTGGGCGGCTTGATTGGCGGTCCGGTGGCGCGCTATCTGGTGAAACACTCCACCACGCCGAACGGTATTCCGGATGACCAGGAAGTCCCGACGGCGTTTGAAAAGCCGGATGTGGGACGCATGATCACCTCGTTGGTGCTGATTGAAACTATCGCGCTGATTGCTATCTGCCTGACGGTGGGGAAAATTGTTGCGCAACTTTTGGCTGGCACTGCTTTTGAACTGCCGACCTTCGTCTGTGTACTGTTTGTTGGCGTGATTCTGAGCAACGGTCTGTCAATAATGGGCTTTTACCGCGTCTTTGAGCGTGCGGTATCCGTGCTGGGTAACGTAAGCTTGTCGTTGTTCCTGGCGATGGCGTTGATGGGGCTGAAACTGTGGGAGCTGGCTTCGCTGGCGCTGCCGATGCTGGCGATTCTGGTGGTACAGACTATCTTCATGGCGTTGTATGCCATCTTCGTTACCTGGCGCATGATGGGCAAAAACTACGATGCGGCAGTGCTGGCTGCGGGTCACTGTGGTTTTGGCCTCGGTGCAACGCCAACGGCAATCGCCAACATGCAGGCGATCACTGAACGCTTTGGCCCGTCGCACATGGCGTTTTTGGTGGTGCCGATGGTCGGTGCGTTCTTTATCGATATCGTCAATGCGCTGGTGATTAAGCTGTATTTAATGTTGCCGATTTTTGCCGGTTAACCGATGAAGCGGCGGTCTTCTCACCGCCGCCTTTTACGCATTCGAGTAACGTTCTGTCTCCGGCATCCAGCGTTCTATCAAGGCTTTTGCCTGTTGTGGGTAACGTTCGTGAATATGTCGCGCCAGGCGCTGAACTTCCGGGATCATCGCCTGATCGCGCAGTAAATCCGCCACTTTAAATTCAGCATTACCCGTCTGACGTGTGCCTAACAATTCGCCAGGGCCGCGAATCTCCAGATCTTTTTGCGCAATCACAAAACCGTCGTTACTGTCGCGCAGCACTTGCAGGCGAATTTGCGCCGTTTTAGAAAGCGGCGTTTTGTAGAGCAGCACGCAGTGAGAAGCCACCGCGCCACGACCTACGCGCCCGCGCAGCTGGTGTAACTGCGCCAGACCCAGACGCTCAGGGTTTTCGATAATCATCAGGCTGGCGTTAGGCACATCAACACCGACTTCAATAACGGTAGTGGCAACCAGCAGATGTAGCTCACCTTGTTTAAACGACGCCATCACCGCCTGTTTCTCGGCTGGTTTCATCCGCCCGTGTACCAGGCCAACATTCAATTCTGGTAGCGCCAGTTTCAACTCTTCCCAGGTAGCTTTCGCCGCCTGCGCTTCCAGTAACTCTGACTCTTCAATCAACGTACAAACCCAGTACGCCTGACGACCTTCAGTTATGCAGGCGTGGCGCACGCGGTCAATGATGTCGGTACGGCGGGTATCAGGAATAGTGACCGTAGTCACTGGCGTGCGGCCTGGCGGCAGCTCATCTATCACCGAGGTATCGAGATCGGCATACGCCGTCATTGCCAGCGTGCGGGGGATCGGCGTGGCGGTCATGATCAACTGATGCGGATGGAAGCCCTGCTGCTGGCCTTTCTCCCACAATGCCAGACGCTGATGCACGCCAAAACGATGCTGTTCGTCGATAATCACCAGCGCCAGGCCGTTAAACTGCACCTGTTCCTGGAAGATGGCGTGTGTACCGACAATCATCTGCACCTGACCGCTGGCGATGGCTTCCTGCTGAGACAGTCGCGCTTTGCCTTTCTGCTTACCGGCGAGCCAGCCCACTTCGATACCGAGCGGTGCAAACCAGTTGCGGAAGTTATTGGCGTGCTGCTCGGCGAGTAATTCGGTTGGTGCCATCAGTGCCACCTGTTTGCCGTGGGCAATCGCACGCAGCGCGGCGAGGGCGGCGACCAGCGTTTTACCGGAACCTACATCGCCCTGTACCAGGCGCATCATCGGCACATCCAGCGCCATATCATGCTCGATCTCCGCCACTACGCGTGCCTGTGCGCCCGTTGGCTTGAACGGTAAGGAGGCGAGGAGTTTATTTTTCAGCGTGTCATTGGCGCTCAGCGGCTGGGCATGAAAACGCTGTGCTCCGGCACGTAAGGCTAACATGCTGAGGTTGTGCGCCAGCAGTTCTTCCAGAATCAGACGACGTTGCGCCGGATGCTGCCCGGTTTCCAGATCGCTAAGCTGTAGCGTCGGTGGCGGGCGGTGCAAAGTGCGCAACGCTTCCGGTAGCGTCATCATTCCTTGTGACAGTTCCGGCGGCAGGAGTTCTTCAATGGCGCAGGTGTCGAGCAGATCCAGCGCCTGGTCGGTTAATTTACGCAGCGTGGCCTGCTTTACGCCTTCCGTTGTTGGATAAACCGGCGTGAGCGTTTCCTGTAATTCTAGCGTGCTGAGATCGCCCTGCACGCGGTATTCCGGGTGGATCATCTCCGCACCATATTTACCGCGCTTTGCTTCGCCATAAGCCAGTACACGGCGGCCCGTCGGCAGGCTATTTTTCATTGCCGCGCTGAAATTGAAAAAGCGCATGGTGAGGATGCCGGAACCGTCGCTGATCTGGCAGGTCATCATCCGCCGACCGCCGAAGGAGATATTGCAGTTCAGCACTTCGCCTTCCACCGTGGCATAAACGCCCGGCAGTAGTTCTCCGATGGGATAGAGATGGGTGCGATCTTCGTAGCGCAGGGGAAGGTGTAAGAGTAGATCCTGCACGGTATGCAGGTTGATTTTCGCCAGTTTGTTACTAAGTGCTGCGCCAACGCCCGTTAGGGAACTGAGTGGGACAGCATCTAACAGGCGACCTTTCATGGCACTTACCCTGCAGCCTGCATAGTAGCCCACCAGTCGGCATCAGCTTCGATCTCGCCTTGCTGATTGACGTGGGGATAAGGCAGGCCTTTGCGTTTTGCGACTTTCGCCAGCACCGGATAGCCGCCTTCAAACAACAGGCGTTGTTGCTCTGCTTCCGGCAACATGCTGTTTTCACGCAGGTACATGCCTGCATTTTGCCGCTGACGCTGGGCTTCGTAAAGAATGAGGGCTGAGGCAACGGAAACATTCAGCGACTGCACCATGCCGATCATCGGAATGATGATGTCCTGATCCGCCAGGGCCAATGCTTCCTGCGTGATGCCCGTTTTCTCCTGTCCCATCAAAATGCAGGTCGGGCGAGTGTAATCAATTTCGCGGAAATCGACAGCATTATCAGAAAGATGGGTTGCCAGAATCTGCATGCCCTGGCCTTTGAGATGAGCGACGGCATCGCCAATGGTGCGGTGTGTTTTCACCTGTACCCAGCTGTTACTACCCGCCGCTGCCGAAGCCATGGTGCGCATGCGGCTACCAGGCCAGACGGCGTGAACTTCATGTACGCCAACGGCATCTGCGGTACGAATAATCGCAGAAACGTTATGAGGTTTGTGGACCTGCTCCATGCAGACGGTCAGATCAGGCTGCCGCCTGGCGAGCATTTCGCAGATGCGTGCATAACGTGTTGGGTTCATAAAACATTAATTTCGGTTTCGGGTGACTTTAATCACGTCTGGCATCACGCGGATTTTGCGCATGATATTCGCCAGATGCACACGGTCACGAGCGGTCAGACGAATAAAGGCGCTGTAGACGCGACCATCTTTCTCTTCCGTATTCAAACTTTGAATATTCGAAGTCGTGGTGTTAATTGCCGCCGTCAGGTTTGCCAGCGCGCCCTGATGATTGAACATCTCCACCTTGATTTCGGTGATGAACTCCTGCGCCGTCTCTTTATCCCATTCCACAGCCATAAACTTCTCTGGCTCTTTCTGGTAGCCACGGATATTACGGCAGGATTCATGGTGGATCACCAGACCTTTACCGGGGCTGACGTGGGCGATAATCGGGTCGCCAGGAATAGGGCGGCAGCATTTCGCAAAGGTGATCAGCACGCCATCGGCACCTTTAATGGGCAGATGTCCGTGGCTTTGGGTTGCCGGTGGAATGGAGGCGTCCCCATGTTGCAGATTTTTCGCGACCACCACGCTCATTGCGTTACCAAGTCCGATTTCTGCCAGCAGATCGTCAAGCGTTGCCAGCTTCATGCGATCCAGCTCGCGCTGAATATTTTCCTGCGGGATTTCATTCAGCTTACGGCTACCACCCAAAGCATGGTTGAGCAGACGACGGCCTAGGCTTACAGAATCATCACGCTTGAGGTTTTTCAGCAACTGACGAATTTTGGCGCGCGCTTTTGAGCTAACGACAAAGTTCAGCCACGCGGCATTCGGGCGAGCGCCCGGTGCGGTAATGATTTCAACGGTTTGACCGCTGGTAAGCGGCTGCGACAGCGGGTAAGGTTGGCGGTCAACGCGTGCGCCCACGCAGGCATGACCGATATCGGTATGCACTGCATAAGCGAAGTCGACGGGCGTTGCACCGGCAGGCAGCTCGACAATTCGCCCTTCCGGTGTGAAAACGTAAATCTCATCCGGGAAGAGATCGGATTTAACGCTCTCGATAAATTCAAACGAACTACCGGCGCTCTGTTGCAGCTCCAGCAGGCTTTGCATCCAGCGCTGGGCGCGGATTTGCGCGGTGGTGCTGGTTTCGCCGTGCTCTTTATAAGCCCAGTGCGCGGCAACACCCATCTCCGCCATCTGATCCATATCTTCGGTACGGATCTGGACCTCAACCGGCACACCGTGCGGGCCGATCATCGAGGTGTGCAAAGACTGATAGCCGTTCGCTTTTGGAATGGCGATGTAGTCTTTCACGCGACCCGGACGCGGCTTGTACAGGCTATGCATTTGCCCGAGCACGCGATAACAGGTGTCGGAATCATTGACGATCACGCGGAAAGCGTAGATGTCCATGATTGAGTGAAAACGCTGCTCTTTGAGCACCATTTTGCAGTAAATCGAATAAAGATGCTTCTCGCGACCACTGACGCGGCAGGGAATTCCCGCTTCCTGCAAACGCCCTTCGATTTCCGAGAGGATTTTTTGGATCATCTCTTTACGGTTGCCGCGCGCGGCTTTCACCACTTCTTTGATTACGCGATAACGGTTGGGATACAGCGCCTCAAAACCCAGCTCTTCGAGTTCGGTTTTAATGTGGTGGATACCTAAACGGTGCGCCAGCGGGCTGTAAATTTCGAGAGTTTCACGGGCGATGCGGCGACGTTTGTCCGGGCGAAGTGAGCCCAGCGTGCGCATGTTGTGGGTACGGTCGGCAAGTTTGATGAGGATGACGCGGATATCCTGCACCATCGCCATAATCATCTTGCGAAAGTTTTCGGCCTGCGCCTCTTTCTTATCGCGGAACTTGAGTTTATCAAGTTTCGACACCCCCTCTACCAGCTCGGCGACGCTTTTACCAAAAAGCTGTTCCATATCCTGGTAGGTGGCGGGAGTATCTTCAATCACGTCATGCAGCAGCGCCGCCATCAGCGTTTCATAGTCGAGTTTCATCTCGGCCAGAATGCAGGCAACCGCTACCGGGTGCGTGATATAGGGTTCACCGCTTGAACGTGTTTGCCCCTCGTGAGCATCACGTGCAACGAGATACGCCTGCCGCAGACGCTTGATTTGGTCTTCCGGCAGGTAGGTTTGAATCAGTTGATTCAGGCTTTCAAACAGATACAAGGGCGACCCGCTTTGTGATTAACGACGACCTTCAGCAATAGCGGTAACGGCTTGTAATTCAGCGGCTTCCTGCTCTTGCTGTTCCTGGCGTTCGCGAACGTCGAGGATCTGGTTGTTGATCAGACCTTCTTCGATTTCGCGCAGCGCGATTACAGTGGTTTTATCGTTTTCTTCCGGTACCAGCGGATCCTTTCCGCCTACCTGCATCTGACGAGCGCGACGCGCGGCGACCAGTATCAGGTCAAAACGGTTACCAATTTTCTCTACAGCGTCCTGAACAGTTACGCGTGCCATACTTAAAAAGCTCCACAGGTGAAGAAATGACTGGGCATGATACTGAAATCAGGTTCAGTCTGCCAACAATTTGCTGATTAAAGCGTCATGACGCTGCTTTTGGCGGCTCATGCGCAGACGTTCGGCGCGAATAATGGTCTTCAAATCGGTCAACGCGGTATCGAAGTCATCATTCACAATCAGATAATCATATTCGGCGTAATGGCTCATTTCTGCAACAGCTTGCGCCATACGCTTTGCAATGACCTCTTCGCTGTCCTGACCGCGACCGCGTAGACGGCGGTCCAGTTCAATTTTGGACGGCGGTAAAATAAAGATACTCCGCGCGTGCGGCATCTTCTGGCGAATTTGCTGCGCGCCCTGCCAGTCGATATCGAGAAAAACATCGACACCGGTCGCCAGTACTTGCTCAATGGCCTCACGCGAAGTGCCATAGTAATTACCAAAAACTTCTGCGTGTTCGAGGAACGCATCTCTGCTAATCATTTCTTTAAATTCATCATGATTAACAAAGAAATAATGTTCACCGTGGACTTCACCAGGACGCGGTTGGCGTGTGGTGTGTGAAACAGAAACCTGGGTGTCATACAACGGTTGGGTTTTTAATAAAGCCTGAATCAGGCTGGATTTACCCGCGCCACTGGGGGCAGAAACAATATAAAGCGTGCCTTGAGCCATGAGTATCTTTCGTATGTGATTAGCGAAATAAAGCCTACATACGAGCTTATTATACACGGCGCGGCCATGTGACGTAGCCCTTGCTCACACTTTTTGCGCAAAGTTGTTGCGTTTTGCGTAGCTGTTTCCGCATTTGCCTGTGATTTACTGCAATAAAGACGATTCTCAGGAAGCGTCCTCGCAGACTTCGTTTTTGCCACTCGGCTTTGCCTTCACCACGTTGTATATCTGCCAGCCTGACTACAGCGGAGGTGAAGATGAAAGTATGGATGGCGATATTAATAAGTATCTTGTGCTGGCAATCATCTGTGTGGGCGGTCTGTCCGGCCTGGTCGCCAGCCAGAGCACAGGAAGAAATTTCCCGCCTGCAACAGCAAACAAAACAGTGGGACGATGACTACTGGAAGGAAGGAAAAAGTGAGGTGGAAGACGGTGTTTACGATCAGTTAAGCGCCCGTCTTACGCAGTGGCAACGCTGCTTTGTGAGCGAGCCCCGCGACGTGATGATGCCGCCTTTAAATGGTGCGGTTATGCATCCGGTTGCCCATACGGGTGTACGCAAAATGGCGGATAAAAACGCATTAAGTCTGTGGATGCGAGAACGTAGCGATCTTTGGGTGCAGCCAAAAGTTGATGGCGTTGCGGTAACCCTGGTTTATCGGGACGGGAAACTGAACAAAGCAATCAGTCGCGGTAATGGCCTGAAAGGCGAGGACTGGACGCAGAAAGTTAGCTTAATTTCCGCTGTGCCGCAAACCGTTAGCGGGCCTTTAGCCAACAGTACGCTTCAGGGGGAAATATTTCTCCAGCGCGAGGGGCATATCCAACAACAAATGGGGGGAATAAATGCCCGCGCAAAAGTTGCTGGCCTGATGATGCGCCAGGGGAATAGCGACACGCTAAACTCACTGGCTGTTTTTGTCTGGGCATGGCCGGATGGACCGCAGTTAATGACCGATCGTTTAAAGGAGCTGGCTACCGCAGGTTTTACTCTAACGCAGAGGTATACCCGTGCGGTTAAAAATGCTGATGAGGTTGCGCGCGTACGCAATGAGTGGTGGAAAGCGAAATTACCCTTCGTCACCGATGGCGTGGTTGTGCGAGGGGCTAAGGAACCCGAATCCCGTCATTGGCTACCGGGCCAGGCGGAGTGGCTGGTGGCCTGGAAATATCAACCTGTAGCTCAGGTTGCCGAAGTGAAGGCGATTCAGTTTGCGGTGGGTAAGAGCGGTAAAATATCGGTGGTTGCGTCACTCGCACCTGTCATGCTGGATGATAAAAAAGTCCAGCGGGTGAATATTGGTTCCGTCAGGCGCTGGCAGGAGTGGGATATTGCGCCTGGTGATCAGATCCTCGTCAGCCTTGCCGGTCAGGGTATTCCTCGCATTGATGATGTGGTCTGGCGCGGTGCAGAACGTACAAAACCGACACCACCAGAAAACCGCTTTAACTCGTTGACCTGCTACTTTGCTTCTGATGTTTGTCAGGAACAGTTCATTTCACGCTTAGTCTGGCTGGGGTCAAAACAGGTTCTGGGGCTGGATGGCATTGGTGAGGCCGGTTGGCGCGCGCTGCATCAGACTCATCGCTTTGAGCATATCTTTTCCTGGCTTTTATTAACGCCAGAGCAATTACAGAACACGCCGGGGATCGCGAAAAGTAAAAGTGCGCAGTTATGGCATCAGTTTAATCTGGCTCGTAACCAGCCTTTTACTCGCTGGGTGATGGCAATGGGAATACCGCTAACCCGGGCGGCGCTTAATGCCAGTGATGAACGGTCCTGGTCGCAACTTTTATTTAGCACGGAGCAGTTCTGGCAGCAGCTGCCGGGGACTGGATCTGGGCGCGCCAGACAGGTTATTGAATGGAAGGAAAATGCGCAAATCAAGAAGCTGGGCAGTTGGCTGGCTGCCCAGCAGATCACAGGTTTTGAACCTTAGTGACCTTCGTGGCTGTAGTAAAAGACCGGTAATCCCAGCTTAAGACGTAGCGCCAGTAAACGAGCAAAAAAGCCGAATACCAGGGTGGAGATAATCACCACATCATGGTTAGAAACATAGTGTTGCAGCGCGATGTACAGCACGGCGGAGGCAAATGAGACACCGGCATACAACTCTTTTTGAAAGACCAGCGGAATGCGTTTACAGAACATATCGCGCAAAACGCCGCCAAATACACCGGTGGTTACCGCCGCGACAACGGCAATAATTGGGCCGTGCCCCATATCCAGTGCAACCTGTGCGCCGATGATAGAAAAGACCACCAGTCCGAGCGCATCGAGCACCAGAAACACTTTGCGCAGGTAAGGCATTACAGGAGCAACGATAGTGGTGAGTACTGCGGCGGTAGCGACGATAATCACATATTCCGGGTGTTTGACCCAGCCGAGCGGATAGTGGCCCAGCAGAATATCGCGCACTGACCCTCCGCCAATTGCGGTGGCGGTTGCAATAATAATTACGCCAAATGTATCCATGCGCCGTCGCCCGGCCGCCAGCGCCCCCGTCATGGCTTCGGCAGTAATGCCAACCAAATACAAAATGTGTAACAGCATGGTTCTCTCCCTAAAAATCTGTCTGGCAGGGTAGCGATTTGTGCGCATTGTCACGATTGATATTTTTTAAGGTGAGAGGAAATTGATAACTTTTAGTTATGTGAAATCGCTATTTTCTGTAGCGTAGATGCATTCTTCTGACTTCTTGTCTGAGAAAATGCATAAGAAAAAATAGGTTAAAACTGAGGGGGGAAAAGAAAGGTGCAATGTTTAGCCATTGTGTTCACTGCACCTGGACCTTGGCTTACGCATCGGGTGTCTCAATCAACAAAAAGAGTTTTTCGTTTCTGCTATTTCTTCTCTGTAATTTTTACACTGTTTTCCAACTGCTTGATGCTGACCTGCGGGGTCGGCAACTCCTCAGGCATGGTTCCGCCAAGTTCCTGAATGGTTTGCCTCACCTTGCTACCCACGTCAAAGTGTGTGGTATTAGCTTGCTGTTTTGAATTCACGCTATCCCGCTTGAGTTTTTCTTCTGTTTGGGTAGCTCGAAAGAGATTAGCCGCCAGTTCTGTTGAACCCATATGATCCAGGATCTTCTGACTCTTTTTCAGCCCCTTCAGTTGGTGGATGGCTTTCTGATCTAATCCACCATACAGCCCCTGGTAACCATGATTCTGAAATATGGCGAAATCAGTAGCTGTCGCTACCCCAGCTTGCTGTGCTGCCTCAACCAATTGTTTGTTATGTTCTTTCAACTCATTTCTCAGAAACAGACGCTTTTCGTCTTCACGAAGTTGCTTAAATGCTTCATCGTCAGCAAGCTCCTGCCGTCGGGTCTGGATAGTAAAATAAGTCTGCCCTGCCGCAATGACCGGTTTCGCGGGGTCGCCGTTTTGTACTACCAGGTAACAGGCATAGCGGGAGAGTACGATGTCTTTTAATGCTCTTTTGGCATTTGAGCCAATTTTGACCATATCGAGGATCTCCTCGAAATGGTCATCAATTGTGTGACCACTGTTCTCATAGGCCTCTTTGGCGCGCGTTAATACAGGTATAAAGTGACGATACTCTGAATAACCCAGTAGTTTCCCAAGTTGTCTTGCTGACCATTGTTCTGCTCCGTTTGCATTAATCAGTTTTATCTCTTCAAAAGGTTGATGATGTTCGTTCATTGCCCACTCCATGTGATATCGATTGCAAAGAAAGTAAATCTGTAACTGTATTTATATACAGTTGTGAGTATCTCACGTTCTCAGTGTGCTGGGCAAAAAAACATCGCAAAATCTGGAGCAGGCACGCAAAACAGAATTGAAGTTGCGGGGAAGAAAAATGCCGCTCTGTTTGAGTGGGCGGCATTTGTGAAGGCTGAAAAGTCAGAATTGGTGTTACGAGTCTGAATCTGTTTATTGAGTAGTGGCTTTAAACGCCCGTGGTTGCTGTGTTTCTTGTAATGCGTTTTCTCAGTGGGTACACCCTTGTGTACACGGTATTTTGAGGCGCTGTCTTTGGCTGCTCGTTTTATGCTCTCATGCTTGCTGTTCTGGCCTCTTATCTTTTGCGCCTTATTGTATGATAGTGCTATCCCACAATAAGGAACCTGCCAGCTATGAGAATGACCAGCCGCAAAAAAGAGATACTTAGCTACTTTGAACCGGATAACCTCGAATGGGTGACTGGTGAGATTGGTGCGCCGCCGTTCGATGTGTCGGGTGTGGCCTACCTGCTTCATGGCATGGTGTCGTTCGATAAGCGTCACCAGCTCGAATCAACCCGGCGCACACTGGAAAGCATGGTTGCTGGTGGACTGCTTGAGCGGGTGACAGTGTATGAATCGCGCCAGATACGGCGCGGCGGTGAGACTAACGCAACGGTCGTGCGCTACGGTTTGCCCGGTCAGTGCGCTGTTATGCGCGATACTGGCGGCGCTGATAACGCAATATCAGGCGAATATATGCGGGTCAGTTAAGAGCCTGCAATCTGTCGTTGATGCTGCTCAGGTCGTAAACCCGGCGCTCAATATCCAGCATCAGGAAATTGTGGATCTCGGCCTGCTCAGGATTATCAGACTCTCTGGCCTGTAATAGCAATTCATTGTAACCATGCAAGCCGCCTGAGTTTTCCACCGGGGTGGTGCCTTTCCCACGCAGGCAGCTAATGGGCTGATTGCTCGTATCGTGTGTTTGCTTCTCCAGCACAATGACGCAATCCCACCAGTCGCCAAAGTCATACGTGTAAACCAGCTTGTCACCATCATTCTGGAGCGCTGCCCATAGTGGTGTGATTGCCGCATTACCCATGCTTTCATCCTCACCCCATACGCGATACTCGCTACCGGGATCACCTTTACGCCCTTTCTCGAACATATACAGGTGTTCGTCATTCCAGCCAAAAGCCAACTGGATCACCGCGTGAAGTTCACTAAAGGGGATTTGCTCTGGAACCAGCACACGCCGCCATATAGGTGGTTTGCTGTCTCGGATGGTTATCTTTAGCTGGTACATGCAAATCCTGAATAAATGCGAATCGGAAGGATAACGATACTGACGTACTCACAATTCTGTAAAGGTGAATAAAGGAAATTTGCTTAATACGCATAAGTTACATGCGGAATAATCCCGTATCTACCTGCGCGGCGCTGGCTTCTTCCACTGGTAGGCAGGTGCTCGCATCATTTCGCGGAACCTGTCGCGCCGGGCTATATCGGCATTAACTGAGCGTTCTATCTCCCGTTGATCTGCCTGTGTAAGCTGGTGGCCTCCATGCTCAAGTTTGGCGATGGTCAATAAGGCTATTTCGCGTGGTGTCATACGTCATACCCTCTGGAAGGATGAAACACGCCCGGATTAAATTTCATTTTTCGCGGGTATGAAAAAACGATGGGGCGGGCAGTCCTTAAGGCTCAGGATTGCAGAGATTTGGCCTCCCCCTCCCGGTGATAGTTTATTGCTTGATGTGGACGGCTTGCTATATTGGCGGCGAATGCAAATTGTCGCAGAAGTCTATCCCGTTCTCTGACGCCCCGTGCGGGCGTTTTGCTTTTATAGAGTCAGGCCAATGCCTCTGGCTGCTTTTCCTGCTTTACGCTCAATAACGCCCGTGATTCTGTCCACTACCGGGCTGAATGCCTGCCAGTAAGCCATCTCCATGGCTGATAACTCTGCCCGCTTCCTGTCAAACGTAGCCCAGCGCATCCCCTTTGGTTTTGGGAACATGCGAATGTCATTAAACAGATTATTGGCAAGGTCATTGCTGCCCCATATCGCGCATCGCTGCTGGCGTATCTTCATGCGCATCCTGTCCAGTATGTCGGCACTCTGGCTTTTATAGTGAAGTTTCCAGCACGCCCGGCAGCCAATGTCTTTCTTGCCGATATACAGCTTTGCAACTCGCTTCATACAGTGGGGGCAAGCGTACCATTCCCGGACGCCATACCCGGCCTTCGTGGTTGTGGTGCGAATAGCCCGCGTCACGCCGTTGATTGTCATGGCGTAGCTGTCGGCTTGCCGGAAGGCATACAACGTTCCGCTTTCGGTCTGGGTATAAAGCTGCGTACCCGGTTCAGCATCCGCCAGCCTGCTACGCATGTTCGCAAGGAATGGCAACCCTATACGGGGCAGGTCGGTGGTATAGCTGCGCGTTCTGTCTCTCACTGGCTGGCCTCCTGCGAATTACTGCGCATTAACTGCGAACGGTGCGCAAATTGAATACGAAATAATATACGTATTTTACTGTAAATTGCGCACCAATTTTGCAATTTCACATCAATAAAGCCAGTAACTGCGCGGGGGGTGAGGATGGTTTGCGCATTGATATCCGTTTCGTTTTGCGGAGATATTTTGTTAACTGCGCAATTCGCAATTTACTGCGCAATGCTCGGGTTTCGTATTCGGAGGATTTTCCACTTTGCGTACTGCGTTCGACTGTAGAAACCCAGCGATAATGCGCCTTACAGGCTGGTACGCAACTGCGAATCGGTTTCGTATCTGGTGAGATTGCGTACCTGAGTTGCGTACTAAAACCTTAGCAAAAATTAGCATCCTCCCCACCAGCCACCCGGTATACCTCTGATAAATCACGAACATTTTTCATGTCTGCTTTCCCGGACGTTTCCATCAGTGCGTTAATATCATCCCCCGTATAGCGTGATTGCGCGACGATACCAGCCAGAGAGATAACCATAGCCCGGCATACCTGGTCTATCAGACGTAACCTGGTGTCATCATTCGAGAGGGTGTAAGACTTAACCTCAGCCACATTCCGTGGATAGTTGGCGTGCCATACCGCGACAGCTCCACATTCATCAACATCGCCGCTAAGGTAGGTTTTTGCCACTCGGTTATTACCCGATAACGCAATTTCTACCTCCTGTATGCCGAAAAACCATGCGGCTATCGCATGACCTGCTTCATGTATTGCAAGATGTCTGGGCCAGCGATAGCTGCCGAACTCAATAATGATGGGGTGCGTACTCATATCTTCCCTCTCAGAATGGCGTTTCATCGTCGAATGGTGGGCGTTGGTCGTATTCATCACGGGATGGCTGCTGCACACGTCTCAGCGCGTCCGTTGCCTGTCCCTGCTGTCCTGCCTTCCCGCCGGGGCGTACCGTTCTGGCGCTGATCACACTGTCTGCAATCACCTGATACCCGGTCTGTATGCCACCGTCCTGCCCTGTCCACTGGTTAACCTGCATATTGCCCGCCACGCTAACAAGGTCGCCTTTCTGGTGCTTCGCCAGCGCATCGGCCTGCTTCCCAAAAGCAATAACGCCCAGCCAGAAGGTTGACTCTCCCGCCTCTGCCGCATTACAGGGGAGCGACACCGCCAGCCGCGCCATAGCCATGTTGTTACCGTTCGTTGTGGTGCGGGTCTGGGGATCTGCCACCAGCCGCCCGTATGCTGAAATTTGTGCTGTCATTTTCCCCTCACTGGATTATTAGTTTTGCTAATGACGATTTCTTAATGTGGGACACCTGCCGATTTTTTTTCATAGTAAGCAAAAATAGTGTTGTCTCTGTTGTCTTTGTTGTCTCACGGCTCTACAGGCCGCGCCACGTCTGGGTTTTGCTGAGACAACATTTGCAATTTCGTGTTGTCTCACCCGGCATAAATGTTGTCTCACTGCCTGCCAGACTAAAAACACACTTTCGCCCTGTTGTCTCAAAATGGCTAAATGTTGTCTCGGTGTTGTCTCAGAAATTAAAATAAAATCCTTATAAATCAATCTCAATTACAAATTGAGACAACAAAGACAACCGAGACAACACTAAAACTACGCATGTGAAGAAATATTATTTTTCTGGCTGGCTGCTTTCCTCCGCCATGAAATTGAGTACATAGACGCGAATCTGTCGCCCATCCTCCCTTACTCGCCCCTGATAGCCTCGCCCGCTCGTTGGTGGTGTAAGCATTCCTGCATTCTTTAGAACTTCGGCAAACTGTTTGGTATTGAAGCCCTTTGCAATCTCCTGCTCAAACGCTGCCGGGAAGGTGTAGAAAATTATCGGGTCGCCGTCGTGGTTCCCCTTCTTCCTGTACCCGGCTAAATCACGGATGGGTAAATCGCGCGGGTCATAACCCAGCGGCGCGAATCGACTCAGCCCATAGGCATTCAAAAACGCCTCCGTCTGCTCAATAATCTGCTGGTGCTCTTTGTTCCCCGTGCCGAACTCACGCAACCACGCATTGTAGCTGTGCTGTATCGCATCACGGCACGTTTGATCATCCCAGCCAGTAACCACGCCACCCAGCAGTAAAGCAGCCTCCAGAATGGCGAACCTTGCCCCTACACGGTGAACCTGTTCCCCATAGTCGGCAGGAATAAGACTGCGCCAGCGAGCTTCACAGTCACGAACGGTATCAATGGCCTGCTGCTGGTGGCCTGCAAGCCATCTGATCCACTCCCGCCCGGCAGCGCCGTGATTGCTCTGCCACGCGGATTTTAATGCGTCTGCATGGTCTTTCCCTGTCTGGTGCTCATGAAAGCGCACCGCCTTACTTAACGGGATATTCAGCAGGCGCACCAGTTGCCCCGCTTTTGTCTTGCGTCCTGCGGTGGCAATGAACGTTTCTAAATCCATTTCCCCGGTGCTGATTGCCACGGTACGCCAGCGTTTTAGATCCCGGTTTCCGCCTTCTTTCGCGCCCTGCAATTTCCCCACGCCGTTAAACAGGGCATAGGCAGACTGAGAAACGCTTATCGGGTCTGCGCCCTGTCCGACTTCATCCAGCGGCATCAGTCCGTCATTGTGGGCGGCGGCCTCGTTTATCAGCCCCAGCGCCGTCCCGTACCACGTCAGGCGCAAGGCATCAGGGTTCCCGTATAGACTGCTAGCCACGTTCTGCGTGGTTGTTTTCCCGGCGCTCGATTGCTCATAAAAATGAATCCCGAATCCGTCACGCTCTGCCACCCCGATTAATGGCGCTGCCAGTGCTGCGGCAATGCCTGTCATCATCGCGTAGTTGCCGTATGCCAGCCGCGCGACACTGTTGCGCCAGCTTTCCGGCGTTCCTGCTACGGTATACCCGGCAGCGGCTGAACTGCGCCCGCTGAACAAAACAGGCCGCTCAGGTGTGCCGATGATTTCCCCGTCCGGCATGATGTATGCCCCGCACTGCCAGCCTGTAGCATGAGCAACGCGCCACAATTCACGCGAGCCGCTCCGCTGTAGCCAGTCGGCAAGGATCGCCCGTAAACTGCTTTTGGTCGTGACGTTAACCCCACCAGCTTTCAGGGTGCGCCAGCCTTCACGCTCGCCAATATCAGCCAGCGGGATAGCCGCTGTTGTCGGTATGCCTGCACCGAATGCCAGCCATGAGATAATAAGATACTGATCTTTGTCGTCGCGTCCCGTGCCGATAACCTCCAACGGGGAACATAACCAGCTTTCAGCGTTGACGATCTCCCCGCTTTCCTTGTCCACCTTCGGCGTTACCCAGAAAACGCCATCTTTGCGGCTCTCAATGTGGGGTTTTAGTGGATCTTTCTCTGGATGGTCAGTTTTACCGCCCTCAATGGCTTGCAATCGCGGTTTCACGGCTTCCCCTTGAATCTGGTACATCGAATCGTTAAACGCAGCCGTAGCGACTTCCAGCCCGTTTTGCTGGCGGTAGTCGTCCCAGTCGGCTTTGTAGTCTGTCGGCGGCAGCGCCACCCAGCCAGCCACGGATAAGGCGGCTTTCTCTGCGGCATCTTTGCCCGTGTTCGCCTGGTCGTCCTGCTGGTGGTCGTTATCTGCGGCAATGATAATTTGCGACTGCGGGTGTTTCCGGCGCATTACTCCGGCAACGTGGATCAGGTTCCCGGCGTCAATTGCCGCCACTGTAAGCGCGTCCGGGCGCATCAGGTGGACTGATAAAGTGGTTGCCAGCCCCTCGGCAATAATCACCGCCTGCGGCTGTTCCGGTGCGTTAACGGCGTGATATGCCCCGCGCTTTGCTGAACCTGTCAGGAGTCGCTTCTCTCCCTGCGGTGTAATGGTTTGCGCTGCTGCCACTGCGCCGGATTCGTCCACCAGCTCCAGCAATAACGAACCATCCGGCATTACCGGATATTTAAACCCGGTCAGCCCTTTTGATTGCAGGTAATCAGATTCTCCCTGTGTGGCACTCTGGCGCATTCCGGCATACAGACGGGCAAACGTAGCCCTTCGCTGCTCTGCATCCTCTGCTGCCTGTTTCTGGCGCTCCTGCTCACGCTGCTGGCGGTCAGCTTCCAGTTGCTCTCTTCTATGGCTCGCTGCCACCGGGTCGGTTTCCGCTGCCCGGTAATCAATACCCAGCACGTCAGCGGCAAGCTGTGCCGCCTCCGTAGTGTCGCAGTTGTTAACCCGCTTGATTAAATCCAGCCCGTCACCAGCGCCACACTGGTTGCAGATAAAGCTACCGCGCCCGTTGTCGTCGAATCTGAAACGGTCTTTTCCACCACATGCAGGGCATGGAGAATGGCGGCGCGATGAATCAGGCACGTCGATAGACAATCCAGCCAGCACATAAGGCCAGCGCCCGGCGGCGGCACTGGTCACTTCGCGGATAAGGTCGATATTACGCATGGTTGCCCCCTGCCACGGTCGCGCCCATGTCTTTAACCATGCTTTGCCATATCTCGCGCCCGACGTCAGTCAATCCGTCCTTAGTGACGCAACGCTCAAGAAGCTCGACCCCCACGGTTTCCCACTGCGGGTAGGATACTTTCATGGCTGCCAGTGTGTAGCTATCGATCAGGCTGCGAACGCCTTTTACTCCATTGACGATTTCCACACGGACGGCGAGGCCGTCCGCATCAACCATGAAATAGTCCCCGCCGCTGGTGGAGGTAATGTGGTTATACAGTGCCGATGCATACTTATTCGCCAGCGCATTCAGTCGGAAATTTTTAGTAATCATGTCACCCCCTCAGTGCGCCAGCGGCATTTCAGGCCAGCCGTTTTCATCCAGTTCAGCTATAAAGCTGTTGTGAAGTTCAGCAAGCGTTTCACGCCCGAACGGGGTCAACTCGCCGCGCTCCGTGTCGATCATGGCCTGATAAAAAACAATGGCGTTCGCTGTTCCCTGCTCAATGCCGTAGCGCTCAACCATTGCGCCCTCCATGTTGTTAGCCATCGCCAGACGTTCCGCGAACGGGTAAACCACAATCCCCGCCGTGCCATTGGAGTAAATCGCCACCTGCGATGAAGTGCCGTCAGACTCAGTTACCGTGGTTGTGCCGTTTTCGCGCTTCATCTCAGAAATGAACGTCGCAGCAATCAGCCAGCGCCACATAGTGACGTTATGCTGCGCGGTGAAGTCGAACCAGCCACGCGCCCCGCCATCAGCAACGGCAAAATGAATGGCGTATCCGATATCTGGCTTATCGTCGTACTCTCCGGCGTCAAGGCCGTTCACGGCGCTCTCGTAGCTGATAAGAGCAACCTGCTCATATCCCCCGGCATCATTGCGGGTCATGATATTGACGCCGTGCGGTGTGGCTTCGGCGTGTAATAAGTCGGCATTTCCCGATTTAATGGTCGGTGCGTTGCTCATGCGCTGCCCTCCGCATCAATTCTGGCTATATCGACAATCATCAGGACTTTACTCAGCCAGCAATACGCGATGGCTGCTTGCTCAACTTCGAGGAGTGGTAATAAATCGGTCATAACGTGAGCCAGCCCATTGCGGGCGCGGGTCATGCGTTCTGCTGTTCGGTCTGCCAGCGTAAAATCATCCGGGCATGCTTCTTTACGAGATAGCATCGATTCGGCTTCCAGATCTGCCGGGTGGCGATAGATGGTATTTATGTTCATTTGCCCGCCCTCCCTTTGGCTTCTTTTTCACTGATTGAGCGCAAGAATGCGGCGTTTGCAGCGCTATCGTTCAGCGCCCGCGCAACTTCTCCGATATGTCCCAGCATTGCGCCTAATCTGTACATATCAGCCTTAGCGCTTTCCTCCGGGTAGCCATCGCTACCAGCCGCCCAGAACATGAGGCTACCAATGGCACTTACGCCCAGCATTAAATCATCCACGGCATCACTGGCGCGGCTCTCAATTCCGTTCAGATCATCAGGTGTACAACCATCAAATTTGCAGGACACTAAATCGTCATACATGCTCATGCCGCCACCTCACGAACGCGGGTAATCTGGATGTGGGAAAGGCGTTCATTTCTGGCCTGATTTAGCGCCTCAGCTTTGGCGCTGATCGCGCTGCGGGCGTCAACGATATAAACGAACTCGACTAATTCGCCGCTCTGGGCGGTGGCGCATCCTGCAACACGGAAGTAATTAAGCATGTGCGCCCCCTGTGCGAATACGTCCGGCAAAAAAGCAAACGTGATCCCGCGCCAGAATGCGGCGGGCTTCCTGCTCAGTCTCTGCGGCGATATGGTGAATTTTGGCGGTAATTGTCGGCATATCGCGGCGAACTGCTGCGATAATCCAGATAAATTGCGGTTTTTGGGTAGGGGTAGTAGCCATTATGGCAGCCTCCTTTGTGTTTAAGGAGTCACCGCCTGACGTCTCAATGTCATGATTGGCGGTGACGTCAGCGGGGTTGAGACTACCGGACACAAAGGAAACCGGCCTATCCGAAGATAGCCCCACTGACGCCACCATAGATACAGTACGGGCAAGGCCGCTGATTTGATGTGCGTGGTGATCGGACACAAAAAAAGACGCTTTCGGCGTCTGTGTCGCCCTTAGTGTGTTCGGGGTCTCAATCCCGGTTGCTGATTTTGCAGCAACGCTTGGACTATAACAGCTTTTCTCTGCTAGGTGGTCATACCAGATAAAACCGTAACCCTTTAAGAGTTTTCCCTGTGCACGGCTCACCATCTTTTTGTTGAGGGTAAGCGCCTCGCGTACTGGTAACGGAACTCCGGGCGCTGCGGTATCAATATCAGGTTTTGTAAGGTTGCAGATGTCAACTTTTGACAACATGCCAGCCAGATTAAAGGCTTCTTTCTGGGCGGCAGGTTCATTCAGTATCACGGCGCACCTCCACGAACTCATTAACGAATCTCTCCAAAGGCTGAACACATGGCGACTGATAGCCCTCGCGGTAAAAGGTCACTCGGTTATGCTCGACGCGCTGTACGGTCACTACAGCCCCGTGACTGTCCTTGTAACGGCTTCCCGGCATCGGATTATGGTTACGCATGGTTTACCTCCAGACGCTTAGCGAGCCAGCGTTGCGACAGGCGGGTGAGTTCTCCTTTGCGCTGCTCATATTCCATGCCCATATCAATTAACGTGATATTGGTGCTTTCGAGATAGGCGAGGTGTTCAAGCTGTGCTGCGTTCATGCTGTCCCGTGGTTCGCCAGTAATGCCATTTGCCTGCGCCCACTGCTTCGCCGTCATGCCACCCAGCACGATACGGGCGATCATGTTGCTCTCGTTGCTGTAGTGGCGCTGCTGCGTCGTTTTACCCAGCTCGGCACGGGCCATATTCAGCGCATCGCACATTGGCTTAAAATTGTTTGCGGCACTGATACGGGCTTTTAGCTGGCGACGATAGCGGGCGGCGATTTCAGGCACGCTACGCTGTAATTCTTCCTCGCACTGGATGAAATAACGGCGGATAGCGCGGCCCTGTTCGGTGCGTTCGACCATCGCCAGTTCTTTCGCCATTCCGACACTTAACAGATAGTCTTTGCCGGGTCTGCCAGACTGTTTAATCTTGCTGTAAGCCACGCCATTCGGGCTTTTCCCCAGATTTGGGGAAATTGTTTTATGGACTGAGTAATCGTGCCCAATGGTGAAGTCATATTCAGAGATGCGATCAGTGATCCATGTAGAGAAGTCTTTTCCCACGCCCAACGCTTTGTGTAACGCTTTGGCGCTAACAATATTGGTTTCACGCCCACCGATATGACCAGGAATAACCGGGACAATTGTGGCAAATTCATTACCGTTAATTGTGCCCTGATAGGCGTTCAGATGAGGGGCGGCCTCAGAAATTAATCTGCTTTTTTCGATGTTCATTTTCAGTCTCCGTTAGGCGGCGGTGAGATTGTCCGGGTATAGATTGAGAATGTCGGCAATTTCAGGCTGAGAAAGTCCCTGATAGCCGCCAGCGTCGGCGTTATGGTTCACAAGCCGAATAACTTTTAGAACGTCACCGCGCCCGGTAAAGCGATAGCGTAAATGTGACCCTATCCCGTCGGGGTTCTTTTCGTCTATACGCTCAAGCTGAATATCAAGCCTGCGCTCTAACTCGCTGGCGTAGTTCCTTCCAGACGAAAGGCGGCAATAACGCAGAATATCGTTTTCTGTCCATCCCTCTATACCAGTACGCAGCATATAGACGCGGGCGCGGTGTTTCTTTGGGGTACGCCTAGGTACTTGTACCGGGCTGGTGGTCGGCGTAATATCAGACGTGCGAATATCTGAGTTAGCCGCCTGTAATGGGCGGTTTTTCTTTTTCATCAAGCCACCTTTCCCCGACGTTCTGCCAGCCAGTTGTTAATCTCTACCGCATCAAAGGCGGTAATCTTCTCGCCCAGCTTTACCGGGCGCGGCAGTCGCTTATCTCGAACCCAACGATCAATGGTTGCTACATGGACGCCCAGCGCTTGAGCCAGGCGGAAGCGGCGAATATAGCCGCTTGTGGGAAGTGGTGATTGGTGTTCTGTCATATGTCCCGTAACTCCTTTCTGCATCGTTACGGGAATACTGAATAAAAAACCAGTGTTTATCTATACAGAATCAAAATATTAAAAATCCGAATAGATTCAGATTATTGAAAATCTATCAATTTCAGAAAATCTGAAAACCTCATGTTTTTTATGTGGGGGTTATCTGCGTAGTATTTTTTTAATTCCACTCGACTAAGCACATCTCTCACAGACTCTGCAAATGGTTTCACAGTGTCACGGATGTGAGCGCCACCCTTAACCGTTCCGTCAGGTAGTGGCTCAGGGAACAGTAGACGCGCATAAAGCTCATTGGACACCATAATGCCGTTAATCCTCGCCCATCTTGATATATCAAGATATGGGATTATCCGGTAATGATGGATCTTGGCAATTGTTGACGCCCCGAACCTCTTTTTTTCTTTGACGGCACTTTCAGGTATACCGGTCTGAACCCTCCACCTTTTTAGCAATGTTTTAAATCCAGCTATCATTTCGTCATCGTCCATCAAATCAAGCCCGATATCGACAAATATCCCCGTTTTACCTTCTGACCTTGGATCATCGGTATCATATAGCATCGACTGGTTGTATATATCGCAATTTTCTATGTCTGCTCTTGCTTCAATTCTGCCATTATCCGTTATCGTCATACGCCCATCACTCAGGCAGCTGTTAACAAAAGCGCAAATCATCGAAAAAGGTAGAGGCATAATTCCTCTGTCATCAAAGGATAGACTACCCTCCGGCAAATCCTCATCCCAGAGGGTAACATCCGTTATAAGGGGGAATGGAATAATTGAGAAAACCTCATCTTTTCGTAACTCAAGACTATCAGAGTGATAACTCATCATGAACATCTCGCTTACCACATGGTTGACACTTAGATCCAACACGTAGTCGTACCTGTCCAGTGAAAACCATTCCATCACATCGCCGTATTTAGCCCGTTTCATAACGCCACCTTTTACGCTGCGCCTTATTTTGTGATTGAGCCAGGCGGTAAGGCTTCCCGCTTTTCGCCCCGTCGGGCTAGACTCAATCTATTCAGTTAGTTCGCCCTTCTGAGAGGCGTCACGTTGTAATCTTCGCCCTTCTCCAGAGCCACCAGCAAGCCCGCCCACTGTGTTAACGCAGCCCGTCGCTCGTCAAAGTATTGGTGACGGTTATAAATCCCCTCTACGCCCTTAATGCGATGATTGAGGCATCGTTCCGCCACTACCGGATCAACGCCCAGCGCTGCTAAATGGGTGCGGGCCGTGCGTCGGAAGTCGTGAATCGTGAAATTAGGCACATCCGGTATTTCGGCGCGAACCTTAGCCAGTGCTACGGGCAGGGTGCTTTCCTGAATATGGGGGATCATGCGGTTTTGCATCTTTCTGGCTGGCAGTACCCATGCGCTGTTGCATGAGAACGTTTTAAGCTCTCTCAGCCATTCGACGGCTGGGGAAGGTAGAGGTATATCAATAGGGTCTCCGTTTTTGCTGCGTTCTTCCGGCAAATGCCATACCGCACCATCTAAATCAAACTCTTCCCATCGTGCGGCGCATAATTCCATTTTGCGGACGCATAACGCTAACAGTAATTTGAACGTGATTTCGTTCTGGCGACTGAATCCCTTAGCCGTGCGCATGGCTTTGAATAGCTGGATTAACTCATCGCGGGTTAACCAGCGGTCACGGGCAACTTCTTTCCCTCCGGCGTCTGCCACCTCAAAGGCTGAACAGGGGTTAATCTCTAGCGCGTGCCGTTTGATTCCGTAGTCGAATATGCGGCGCGTCCATCTCAGCACGTCCGTTGCTATGGTCGACGCTCCACGGTCAACAATACCTTTCAGCATGTCATCGATATGGCGCGGTTTCACGTCCTCTACCTTCATGCTGCCAATGCAGGGGTTTATATCTTTGTCGATACGGCGGCGGAGTATATCGGGGTGCTTCCAGCGCGGGAGGATCTGACGCTCAAAGTATTCAGCGGCAAGCTCTGAAACGCGCATAGCGTTCTTCTCTGCTTCCATCTTCGCCAGTGCTTCGGTTTTGCGCTTCTGCTTCTCTCCTGCAACGTCATAGCCCAGCGCAACGCGAGCCGATAGCTCTTTGGCTGTCTCTCTGGCCTTTGATAGTGATAGCTCGCTATACGAACCAATTAGCATGGCGCGGGACTTCCCTGCGAGTTTATAGCGGAATCTCCATGTGGGGGTTTTGTCGGCTTCACGGTAACGTAGGTATAAACCGTTACCGTCTGCCCGCCCCTCGAATCGCTCTCCGCTCTTAATCCATGCGCGGATCTGCATGTCTGTTAGTTTTGGCATTTTGCGAATATCCAAACTTTGAATAGGGGGTGTACCCAAAGCAATGTACCCAAACCTCATTGGGTACACCTTTGTGTACACCATAATCATGCGCTTTGTTGCGTCTTTATGATAGCCCATGATAACAAAAAAGCCCGCTGGGTTGCGGGCTTGGTGTGATTTATGCGTCGTCCTAAATGTTGCTGATAGCTTACTCGATATTCTGAATCTGCTCGCGCATCTGCTCAATCAACACTTTCAGCTCGATGGCGGAGTTTGTCACTTCGGCATTGATAGATTTCGACGCAAGAGTGTTCGACTCACGGTTGAACTCCTGCATCATAAAGTCCAGACGACGACCAACCGCTTCTTTTTTCTTCAGAATGTTGTACGTCTCTTTAACATGCGCTTCGAGGCGGTCCAGCTCTTCGGCAACGTCAATTCGTTGTGCCAGCAGAACCAACTCCTGCTCCAGACGGTTGTTTTCCAACTGAACCTGAGCATCTTCCAGCTTCGCGACCAGACGCTCACGCTGCCATTGCAGAATTTCCGGCATATGGGCGCGGACTTTGACCACTTCGGCGGTGACGCCTTCCAGACGCTGCTCGATCAATGCTTTCAGTGCCTGACCTTCGGTTTCGCGCGCGACGATAAAGTCGTCCAGCGTACCATCCAACGCCGCGAGAATTTCAGCGGCAATCGCGTCGAGATCCTGCTCCTGGGCTGCCATCACGCCCGGCCAGCGTAGAATATCAACCGGGTTGATTTCCCCTTCGTCACTCTGCATTTTTACCCAGTTCGCGGCAGTTACCAGCTGTTTAGCCAGTTTTTCATTGAGGATCAGCTCACCTTGTGCGCTAACATCTGGCTCATAGCGCAGGGTACATTCCACTTTACCGCGCGTCAGGCGAGAACGAATACGCTCGCGAACGACAGGTTCAAGGCTACGGAACTGCTCCGGCAGACGAAAGTAAGTTTCCAGATAACGCTGGTTTACCGAGCGCATTTCCCAGGTTGCGCTCCCCCATTCACCCTTGATTTCACGCCGGGCGTAGGCGGTCATACTGCGGATCATAGACGTTCCTGTTTATAAAAGGAGAGGTGGAAGGATTATAGCCATCGATGCCTTGTCAGGATAGGAATAACCGCCGGAAGTCCGTATAATGCGCAGCCACATTTGTTTCAAGCCGGAGATTTCAATATGCGTCCAGCAGGCCGTAGCAATAATCAGGTGCGTCCCGTTACCCTGACTCGTAACTATACAAAACATGCAGAAGGCTCGGTGCTGGTCGAATTTGGCGATACCAAAGTATTGTGTACCGCCTCTATTGAAGAAGGCGTGCCGCGCTTCCTGAAAGGTCAGGGCCAGGGCTGGATCACCGCAGAGTACGGCATGCTGCCACGTTCTACCCACACCCGTAACGCTCGTGAAGCGGCGAAAGGTAAGCAGGGTGGACGCACAATGGAAATCCAGCGTCTGATCGCCCGTGCTCTTCGCGCGGCAGTAGATTTGAAAGCGCTGGGTGAGTTCACCATTACGCTGGACTGCGACGTGCTTCAGGCTGATGGTGGCACTCGTACCGCGTCGATTACGGGTGCCTGCGTGGCGCTGGCAGATGCGCTACAGAAGCTGGTGGAAAACGGCAAGCTGAAAACCAACCCGATGAAAGGGATGGTAGCCGCAGTTTCTGTCGGTATTGTAAACGGTGAAGCAATTTGCGATCTGGAATACGTTGAAGACTCAGCCGCAGAGACCGACATGAACGTAGTGATGACCGAAGACGGGCGCATCATTGAAGTGCAGGGGACGGCAGAAGGCGAGCCGTTCACCCATGAAGAGCTACTCACCTTGTTGGCGCTGGCCCGAGGGGGAATCGAATCCATTGTAGCGACGCAGAAGGCGGCGCTGGCAAACTGATTTTTAAGGCGACTGATGAGTCGCCTTTTTTTTGTCTGTAGAAAAGTAAGATGAGGAGCGAAGGCATGAAACCATATCAGCGCCAGTTTATTGAATTTGCGCTTAGCAAGCAGGTGTTAAAGTTTGGCGAGTTTACGCTGAAATCCGGGCGCAAAAGCCCCTATTTCTTCAACGCCGGGCTGTTTAATACCGGGCGCGATCTGGCACAGTTAGGCCGTTTTTACGCTGAAGCGTTGGTGGATTCCGGCATTGAGTTCGATCTGCTGTTTGGCCCTGCTTACAAAGGGATCCCGATTGCCACCACAACCGCTGTGGCACTGGCGGAGCATCACGACCTGGACCTGCCGTACTGCTTTAACCGCAAAGAAGCAAAAGACCACGGTGAAGGCGGCAATCTGGTTGGTAGCGCGTTACAAGGACGCGTAATGCTGGTAGATGATGTGATCACCGCCGGAACGGCGATTCGCGAGTCGATGGAGATTATTCAGGCCAATGGCGCGACGCTTGCTGGCGTGTTGATTTCGCTCGATCGTCAGGAACGCGGGCGCGGCGAGATTTCGGCGATTCAGGAAGTTGAGCGTGATTACAACTGCAAAGTGATCTCTATCATCACCCTGAAAGATCTGATTGCCTATCTGGAAGAGAAGCCGGAAATGTCGGAACATCTGGCGGCGGTTAAGGCCTATCGTGAAGAGTTTGGCGTTTAAAGAAACTCGCCGGATGAAAAGTCATCCGGCGTCATATTACTGCAACTGCGCGGCAATTAGCGGCCAGCGGGCGTCAAAATCATCCGTCGGGCGGTATTTAAATTCGCTGCGGACAAAACGTGACAGCATACCTTCACAGAAGGCCAGGATCTGGCTTGCCAGCAGGGTTTCATCGGTGGTGTAACCTTCACCCTCACGCATTCTCTTTTCACGCAATACCTGGCGCAGCTGCGCTTCAATACGCTCGAACAGCTGGTTGATGCGCCCTTGCAGGCGATCCTGTTCAAACATTAGCGCATGACCAGTGAGGATGCGGGTCAGGCCAGGATTACGCTCACCAAAACCGAGAAGCAGCAACACAATCAGACGCAGGCGCGCTGTGGTGTCTTTCTCATCTTTCAGAATCAGGTTGATGCGAGTAATCAGGCTATCTTCGATAAACTCAATCAGGCTATCGAACATGCGGGTCTTACTGGGGAAGTGGCGATACAGTGCCGCTTCGGAAACGCCGACAGAGGCGGCCAGTTTTGCCGTCGTGATACGTTGGCTTCCATCGCTGGATTCCAGCATCAGCGCCAGAGACTGAAGTATTTCCTCGCGACGGTTCCTTTTCGCAGTTTGTTTTTCTGCCATGTTACAAAATACCCCTGAAAATAAGCACTTGCCAGGCGGCACCCACGCTATGACCGCAAACGAAATGTTTGCGGCTATGTTATGACGTTATTCGGATGCGTATGTGTTACTGACGACCAGAGTGACCAAAGCCGCCTTCACCGCGGTCGGTGGCGTCGAAATCTTCCACCAGATTAAATTCAGCCTGTACTACCGGAACAAAAATCATCTGGGCGATGCGTTCGCCAGGTTGAATGGTGAAGCTGTCCTGACCACGGTTCCACACGGAAATCATCAACTGGCCCTGATAGTCGGAATCGATCAATCCTACCAGGTTACCAAGCACGATACCGTGCTTATGTCCCAATCCGGAGCGCGGCAGCATCATTGCCGCCAGTGAAGGATCGGCAATATGAATCGCCAGCCCGGTCGGAACCAGCGTAGTGTCACCCGGAGCCAGTTCTACGGCGTCGTCGAGACAGGCACGCAGGTCAAGTCCGGCAGAGCCAGAGGTGGCATAAGTCGGGAGCGGAAATTCCTTCCCAACGCGCGGGTCCAGAATCTTAACGTCGATTTTTTTCATCATAACGGGTCACGATCTCGTCGAGTAATAATTGGCCAAGGAGCTCTTTGCGCTCAAGCGGTAAGACTTTATCTCCGTCCTGCCAGAAAAGGTGTAATGCGTTGTTGTCGCTGTTAAATCCTTGAGTTGGCTGGGAAACATCGTTCGCGCAGATCAGATCAAGGTTTTTACGGATACGTTTTTGCCGGGCGTATTCTTCCACATTATTTGTTTCGGCGGCAAATCCAACGACGTAGGGTCGATGGTCTTTTAGTGCGGCAACGCCTGCGACGATATCGGGGTTTTTAACCATTTTTATTGTTAATTCATCACCCTGCGTGGCCTGCTTTTTGATTTTTTCTGGGGCCACGGTAGCTGCGCGATAATCCGCCACGGCGGCGCAACCGATAAAAATATTTTGCTGCTGTACAGAAGCATTCACGGCGGCTTCCATTTCCAGCGCGGTCATCACATCAACACGTTTAACAAACGGTGGCGTCGGTAGTGAAACTGGACCTGATACCAGCGTGACGTTCGCGCCACGACGGGCAGCAGCGGCGGCGATAGCAAAACCCATCTTGCCGGAGCTGTGATTAGAGATATAACGCACCGGATCGAGCGGTTCACGCGTCGGACCGGCGGTAATCATAATGTTCAGATGTTTCAGGTCGTTGACGGGCGAAAAATGCGCCACCGCCATATCCACAATGGTTAACGGATCGAGCATTCGTCCAGGACCGATATCACCACAAGCCTGACTGCCACTGTCTGGCCCCCAGATGAGCAAACCACGGGAAGCAAGCACCTCTAAATTATGCTGCGTGGCAGCGGCACGGTACATCTGCTGGTTCATGGCGGGGAGCACGGCTACAGGCGCAGGTGTAGCCAGACAAATCGTCGATACCAGGTCATTCGCCATTCCGGCAGCAACACGGGCAATCAAATCTGCCGTGGCAGGGGCGAGAATCACTAAATCAGCCCATTTACCCAGCTCAATATGGCCCATAGCGGCTTCGGCTGCCGGGTCAAGCAGACTGTCGGAAACGGGATAACCAGAAACCGCCTGCAAGCTAAGTGGGGTGATAAAGGCTTTTGCCGCTTCGGTCATGGCTACGCGGACGTCGGCCCCGCGATCGCGCAAACGACGCACCAGTTCAGGGGTTTTATAGGCAGCAATACCGCCGCTAATGCCGAGAACGATTTTTTTACCGGCCAGGCTCATGATGATTTTTCCTGTTGGGTGACACCAGAAGTTGGCGATTTTATCACAATACTTTTGTTGTCGTGCCTTCACCTGAGATTCACTTTGCGAGGCTCTTTCCAGGATTGAAAACTGGCCGTCGATTTAACGGAACGGCTATGACAGGATGCGAGCACCACAAAGGAGGTGAAGGTGAAAAACAATGCACAGCTGTTGATGCCGCGCGAAAAAATGCTGAAGTTTGGTATTAGCGCCTTAACGGATGTCGAGCTGCTGGCGCTATTTCTGCGTACCGGAACGCGCGGTAAAGATGTATTAACCCTGGCAAAAGAGATGCTGGAGAATTTCGGCTCTCTTTATGGCTTGTTAACCTCTGAATATGAACAATTTAGTGGTGTTCATGGAATTGGCGTAGCGAAATTTGCCCAGTTAAAGGGGATTGCTGAACTGGCGCGACGTTACTACAACGTGCGGATGCGTGAAGAAAGCCCTTTACTCAGCCCGGAGATGACGCGGGAATTTTTACAAAGCCAGCTCACGGGTGAGGAGCGGGAGATCTTTATGGTGATCTTTCTCGACTCACAACACCGGGTTATAACGCATAGCCGTCTTTTTTCCGGCACGCTAAACCATGTTGAAGTCCATCCTCGGGAAATTATCCGCGAAGCGATAAAAATAAACGCCTCGGCGCTGATCCTTGCACATAATCACCCTTCGGGTTGTGCTGAACCCAGTAAAGCGGATAAACTCATTACTGAACGGATAATAAAGAGTTGTCAGTTCATGGATTTACGCGTGCTCGACCATATCGTGATTGGGCGTGGAGAGTATGTTTCTTTTGCCGAACGCGGCTGGATTTAACCCGCTATGCGCGATCCTTCGGGATCTTTGTCTGTTCGGGACTTGAGCACATCGCTGAGTCAGCGTATACTACGCCACCTTTGAGAATCTCGGGTTTGGCATTTGGGCCTGGCAATCGAGAGTTCACATAGAACTGCGATGACCGGGCTGTAAAGCCTGACGAGGCGCCAATACCCCATACGAAGCTCGAGCTAATTTGATTTTTGGAGAATAGACATGTCCCGAGTCTGCCAAGTTACTGGCAAGCGTCCGGTGACCGGTAACAACCGTTCCCACGCACTGAACGCGACTAAACGCCGTTTCCTGCCGAACCTGCACTCTCACCGTTTCTGGGTTGAGAGCGAGAAGCGTTTTGTCACCCTGCGCGTATCTGCTAAAGGTATGCGTGTAATCGATAAAAAAGGCATCGATACAGTTCTGGCTGAACTGCGTGCCCGTGGCGAAAAGTACTAAGTACTTAGAGGAAATAAATCATGGCTAAAGGTATTCGTGAGAAAATCAAGCTGGTTTCTTCTGCTGGTACTGGTCACTTCTATACCACTACGAAGAACAAACGTACTAAGCCGGAAAAACTGGAACTGAAAAAATTCGATCCAGTTGTTCGTCAGCACGTGATCTACAAAGAAGCGAAAATCAAATAATTCTCGCTTTGATGTAACGAAAAACCTCGCTCCGGCGGGGTTTTTTGTTATCTGCTTGCCCCCATATTGATTGCATCTGTTCATTCCTGGAGATGCTATGCCTGAATTACCCGAAGTTGAAACCAGCCGTCGCGGCATAGAACCGCATCTCGTTGGTGCAACCATTCTTCATGCGGTGGTGCGCAACGGACGCTTGCGCTGGCCGGTTTCAGAAGAGATCTACCGATTAAGCGATCAACCAGTGCTTAGCGTGCAGCGGCGGGCTAAATATCTGCTGCTGGAGCTGCCTGAGGGCTGGATTATCATTCATTTGGGGATGTCTGGCAGCCTGCGCATCCTTCCAGAAGAACTTCCCCCTGAAAAGCATGACCATGTGGATTTGGTGATGAGCAACGGTAAAGTGCTGCGCTACACCGATCCGCGCCGCTTTGGTGCCTGGCTGTGGACCAAAGAGCTGGAAGGGCATAATGTGCTGGCCCATCTTGGACCGGAGCCGCTTAGCGACGATTTCAATGGTGAGTATCTGCATCAGAAGTGCGCGAAGAAAAAAACGGCGATTAAACCGTGGCTGATGGATAACAAGCTGGTGGTAGGGGTAGGGAATATCTATGCCAGCGAATCACTGTTTGCGGCGGGGATCCATCCGGATCGGCTGGCGTCATCACTGTCGCTGGCAGAGTGTGAATTGTTAGCTCGGGTGATTAAAGCGGTGTTGCTGCGTTCGATTGAGCAGGGTGGTACAACGCTGAAAGATTTTCTGCAAAGTGATGGTAAACCGGGCTATTTCGCGCAGGAATTGCAGGTTTACGGGCGAAAAGGTGAGCCGTGTCGGGTGTGCGGTACGCCGATTGTGGCGACTAAACATGCGCAGCGGGCAACGTTTTATTGTCGGCAGTGCCAGAAGTAATTCATGCGAGCCGGATGGCATACCATCCGGCATAAACGCTACGCTAATTTTGCCATCAGCGCCTGATGGACATTCTCCGGCAGGAAATGGGTGACATCGCCCTGATGGCGCGCCACCTCTTTCACCAACGATGAAGAGATAAACGACCACTCTTTCGACGGCATCAGAAACACACTTTCCAGTTCCGGCATTAAGTGGCGATTCATATGCGCCAGCTGCATTTCATATTCAAAATCCGCCACCGCACGCAGGCCACGAATCAGCACCGTAGCGTGTTGATTACGGGCGAAGTTCGCCATCAAATCACTAAACCCGACCACTTCCACGTTCCCCAGATGCGCGGTTGCCTGCTGTGCCAGTGCCACACGCTCTTCCAGGGTAAACATCGGTTTTTTACTGGGGCTGGCGGCAATCGCCAGAATAACGTGATCGAACATCTGCGTGGCGCGCGTCACGATATCGATATGACCATTGGTAATGGGATCGAAAGTACCCGGATAAATCGCCCGTTTTTGCATAACAACCTCAATGCGTTTTCGGTGGCAGGTAAGGTTCCAGCAGTTGAAGCAGACGCTGTAGCGCGCCCTGGTTTTGATACAGTACTTCAACGGCATGACGGCCATAGAAACTACGGTAAACGGCGTCGGTGAGTAAAGAGGAAACCTCTTTTGCAAGCGTAGTGGCATCGGTAACGGTAATAAGCCCGCTTGCCTGCTCCAGCCGCGCGCAAATGTCTTTAAAGTTGAAAGTATGCGGCCCCATCAATACCGGAATAGCGTGTGCGGCAGCTTCCAGCGGATTATGCCCACCACGTTCAACCAGTGAACCGCCAACAAAGGCGAGATCGGCAATGCCGTACAGTAACATCAACTCGCCCATCGTATCGCCAACCACAACCTGCGTGCTGGTGGAGGGGACTTCCCCTGAAGAGCGTGTGATATAGCTTAGTCCAGCCTGGCGGACAAGGTTAATCGCATCCGGGAAGCGTTCTGGATGACGGGGTACCAGGATGAGCAATAAATTCGGGAATTGCTGTAACAATGCCTGATGTGCGGCAATGACCACGCTCTCTTCACCTTCGTGAGTGCTGGTGGCAATCCATACCGGGCGGTGTGGTGCCCATTGGCGGCGTAGCGTCACGGCTTTAGCAGCCAACTGCGGAGTTACAGAAATATCGAATTTCAGGCTACCGGTAACGGTTACCTGGTTATTTTTTGCGCCCAGCGCCACAAAACGTGCACCATCTTCTTCATTTTGCGCAGCAATCAGCGTAATACGACGCAGCAAGCGGCGGACGAATTTACCCAGTTTGGCATAACCTGCGGCTGAGCGGGCAGAGAGTCGCGCGTTAGCGATCACCAGCGGAATTTTACGCTTATGTAGCGCCGCAATCAGGTTAGGCCATAGTTCGGTTTCCATAATCAACACCAGTTTGGGGTCGACTTTATTCAGGAAACGGTTGAGCGCATCGGGCAGGTCATACGGCAGATAAACGTGCTGAACATCCTTCCCGAAAGCCGATTGTACGCGCTCCGAACCGGTTGGCGTCATGGTTGTAACGGTAATCGGTAAATCAGGATAACGATGACGCAGCGCGCGCACCAACGGGATCGCCGCCAGAGTTTCACCGACGGAGACGGAGTGCAGCATAATGCCGCCTGGTTTTAGCGGATGGCGGTAAAAACCGTAACGTTCACCCCAGCGTTTTCGATAGGCCGGAGCCTTACGTCCGCGCACCCAGAGCCGTATCCAGATCAGCGGCTGAATAAGGTAGAGAAGGGCGGTGTAAAGCAATTCGAGCATAGTAAATAGCTGACTTATGGATGTGCTGGGGATTCTATGTATTTAGCTGTGGCTTTACCATTACTTTTCCCGTTTTTGACTTAAATAGCAATTTACCCGCCAATTCTTGCTGAACATCTATACTTTTTTTGTATTTTTATGCGATTCATTGATTTCTGCTGTACGTGCAAGAAGGAATCGCAGAGCAACAGTGAAAGAATATGGTTGCTAATGATTTTATTTGATTGATTTCTTTATTGAAAATCAACAATGTGCTTAAAAATCATTCGGGTCGGATTGCCGCGAAAGAAGTGATACACTAGCGCGTCAATATCAGTACGGTATCAGTATTCAGGTAGCTGTTGAGCCTGGGGCGGTAGCGTGCTTTTTCTGCTTCACCTTAATCGGATAATCTCAACAAAAAGAGTTACTTGTGGATAAGCCATTTCGAAGAATTTTGCTCATTAAGATGCGTTTTCATGGGGATATGTTATTAACTACTCCCGTCATTAGTTCTCTGAAAAAAAATTACCCTGACGCAAAAATCGATGTGCTGCTTTATCAGGACACCATCCCGATCCTGTCTGAAAATCCAGAGATTAACGCGCTCTACGGCATAAAAAATAAAAAAGCAAAAGCCTCAGAAAAAATTGCCAACTTTTTTCATCTCATCAAGGTATTACGTGCCAATAAGTATGACCTTATCGTCAATCTTACCGATCAATGGATGGTTGCTATACTGGTTCGCTTATTAAATGCTCGTGTGAAAATTTCCCAGGATTATCATCATCGGCAGTCTGCTTTTTGGCGTAAAAGTTTCACCCATTTGGTGCCGTTGCAGGGTGGAAATGTGGTGGAAAGTAACTTATCCGTGCTGACACCATTGGGACTTGATTCGTTGGTGAAGCAGACAACCATGAGTTACCCGCCTGCAAGCTGGAAACGTATGCGTCGCGAACTTGATCACGCTGGTGTTGGACAAAATTATGTGGTTATCCAACCTACGGCGCGGCAAATCTTCAAATGCTGGGACAACGCCAAGTTTTCCGCTGTGATTGATGCCTTACATGCTCGTGGTTATGAAGTCGTTCTGACGTCCGGCCCAGATAAAGACGATCTGGCCTGCGTCAATGAAATTGCGCAGGGATGCCAGACGCCACCAGTAACGGCGCTGGCTGGAAAGGTGACCTTCCCGGAACTTGGTGCGTTAATCGATCATGCGCAGCTGTTTATTGGCGTTGATTCCGCACCGGCGCATATTGCCGCTGCAGTTAATACGCCGCTGATATCGCTGTTTGGCGCAACAGATCATATTTTCTGGCGTCCCTGGTCAAATAACATGATTCAATTCTGGGCGGGAGATTACCGGGAAATGCCAACGCGCGATCAGCGTGACCGAAATGAGATGTATCTTTCGGTTATTCCGGCGGCAGATGTCATTGCTGCTGTCGATAAATTACTGCCCTCCTCCACGACAGGTACGTCGTTATGATCGTTGCTTTTTGTTTATATAAATATTTTCCCTTTGGCGGTTTGCAGCGCGATTTTATGCGTATTGCTCAGACAGTCGCCGCCCGAGGTCATCATGTTCGGGTTTATACCCAGTCGTGGGAAGGCGAATGCCCTGATGTATTTGAACTGATCAAAGTGCCGATTAAATCGCATACCAATCACGGGCGCAATGCGGAGTATTTTGCCTGGGTGCAAAAACATTTACGCGAACATCCCGTCGATAAAGTCGTTGGATTCAACAAAATGCCGGGGCTGGACGTTTATTATGCCGCTGATGTTTGTTATGCCGAGAAAGTAGCGCAGGAAAAAGGCTTTTTCTATCGCCTGACGTCACGTTATCGCCATTATGCCGCCTTTGAGCGGGCAACCTTCGAACAGGGCAAGCCGACACAGCTGCTGATGCTGACAGATAAGCAAATCGCCGATTTCCAGAAACATTATCAGACTGAAGCGGAGCGTTTTCATATTCTGCCACCGGGGATTTATCCTGATCGTAAATATAGCCAGCAGCCAGCCAATAGCCGTGAAATCTTCCGTAAGAAGAATGGAATAACCGAACAACAATATTTATTGTTGCAGGTCGGTTCAGACTTCACGCGTAAAGGTGTCGATCGTTCCATTGAAGCACTTGCTTCGTTACCGGATTCGCTGCGCCACAACACATTGCTATATGTTGTTGGGCAGGATAAACCGCGAAAATTTGAGGCACTGGCAGAAAAACGCGGCGTGCGCAGTAATGTTCACTTCTTCTCGGGGCGCAACGATGTCTCGGAATTAATGGCGGCGGCGGATTTATTACTGCATCCTGCCTACCAGGAAGCGGCGGGAATTGTGCTGCTGGAAGCGATTACTGCAGGATTACCGGTACTAACAACTGCCGTTTGTGGCTATGCGCATTATATTGTCGACGCTAATTGCGGCGAGGCTATTGCTGAGCCATTCCGCCAGGAAACATTGAATGAGATTTTACGCAAAGCGTTAACGCAATCTTCATTGCGCCAGGCTTGGGCGGAAAATGCGCGACATTATGCTGATACACAAGATTTATACAGTCTGCCAGAGAAAGCGGCGGATATCATAACGGGTGGTCTGGATGGTTGAACTTAAAGAGCCGTTTGCCACGTTATGGCGCGGCAAAGATCCTTTTGAGGAAGTTAAAACCTTGCAGGGTGAGGTATTTCGTGAACTGGAAACTCGCCGTACTCTGCGCTTTGAAATGGCGGGAAAAAGCTATTTTCTCAAATGGCATCGCGGCACGACCCTGAAAGAGATAATCAAAAATTTACTCTCATTGCGGATGCCAGTATTAGGCGCAGACCGCGAATGGAATGCGATTCATCGACTGCGGGATGTCGGCGTTGATACTATGTATGGGGTGGCATTCGGCGAAAAAGGCATGAATCCGCTGACCAGAACCTCGTTTATTATTACCGAAGATCTGACACCAACCATCAGTCTGGAAGATTACTGTGCTGACTGGGTGACCAACCCACCAGATGTTCGCGTAAAGCGTATGCTTATTAAGCGTGTCGCGACGATGGTGCGCGATATGCATGCTGCGGGCATTAACCATCGTGACTGTTATATCTGTCATTTCCTGCTGCACTTGCCTTTTTCCGGTAAGGAAGAGGAGTTAAAAATTTCGGTAATTGACCTACACCGGGCGCAGCTTCGCACGCGCGTTCCACGTCGTTGGCGCGATAAAGATCTTATAGGGCTTTATTTTTCTTCAATGAATATTGGCCTGACTCAGCGGGATATCTGGCGCTTTATGAAGGTGTATTTTGCCGCCCCGCTTAAAGACATTCTCAAGCAGGAACAAGGACTGCTGTCGCAAGCAGAAGCAAAAGCCACAAAAATCAGGGAAAGAACGATTCGAAAATCGTTGTAACCCGTAACTTATTTTTGCCAAAATTTTGGATACAGAATAAATATGTCTCAACTCAATGATAGTGACATCATCCTTTTTGAGTATAATTTTCATTATCAAAATATAAGATCTAAAAATACTCTTGATATAGCATTTGGTATTGACAGAAATTTTCTTTTTGGATGTGGTGTAGCCATCGCATCTATTCTATTAAACAATAGAGAAATCTCTTGTGAATTTCATGTTTTCACAGATTATATCAGTGATAAAGACAAATTATATTTTTCTGATTTAGCAAAACAATATAATTCAAGAATTAATATTTATGTTATCAATTGTGATAAGCTGAAGTCATTACCAAGCACGAAAAACTGGACTTACGCAACATATTTTCGATTTATAATTGCAGATTATTTCTATCATAAACATGAAAAAATACTATATCTTGATGCAGATATTGCTTGCAAGGGTAGTATTAAAGAACTCTTAGATTATCAATTTTCTACTAATGAAATTGCCGCAGTTGTAGCTGAAAGAGATATTGAATGGTGGCAAAATCGAGCCTCGGTATTAACTACACCACAGTTAGCTTCTGGATATTTCAATGCTGGTTTTTTACTGATAAATATTGATGAGTGGAATCTAAATAACATTTCGTCAAAAGCTATTGAAATGTTGCGTGACCCAGATTGGGTAAGTAAAATCACCCACCTTGATCAAGATGTACTGAATGTATTATTGAATGGTAAAGTGAAGTTTATTTCGGAGAAATATAATACCCGATATAGTATTAACTATGAATTAAAAGACAAAGTTGATAATCCAGTCAATGATGACACCGTGTTTATACACTATGTGGGACCTACAAAACCCTGGCATGAGTGGGCTGATTATCCGGTTTCACGTAGTTTTTTGATCGCCAAAGCAGCTTCTCCGTGGAGTAAAGAAGATTTACTTAAACCTGTAAATAGCAATCAGTATCGGTATTGTGCAAAACATAAATTTAAACAAAAGCATTATATGGCAGGCATTTTTAATTATT